>JBHLPB010000056.1:0-11549 GCA_048939905.1 Promethearchaeota archaeon | reverse complement strand
GTCAAGGCACCAAGTGTTACGTATGTGCTCCGAAAGCTCAAGAAACTGGGTCTCGTGAACTACGAGAGATATCGTAGCGTAAGCCTGACCACAAAGGGAGAGGAGATTGCGAAGGACCTTGAAAGAGCTCACAAGACAATCAAGTGGTTCTTCTGCATGATTGGAATTGATGAGCAAATTGCTGATGAAGATGCATGTGAGTTTGAGCACATTGCAAATCCTGAAACAGTTGACAAGTTGACGCAATTCGTAGATTGGGTACAGACCGCACCACGAAGTCCTAGGTGGCTTGAACACTTCAAGGAGTACCAGGAGTCAGGAGAACACCCTGAAGAATGCAGGCAATCCGAATAGTGACTGGTGCAACTCAAGGGCCGAGCCTAGTGTGCACAACTTGTCCCCCTGCAACCACAGTATGCACGAGATTGACCCCGAATCTCCACGACAGATACTCCGGATTTGGACACTCGAGAACGAGAATGTCTGCTCTCTTTCCCGGTTCGATACTTCCGACAACATCACCTCGGCTGACCGCGTGTGCTGAGTTGATTGTGGCCGCCGAAATTGCCTCTCTCGGCTGCATCTTCATCTTGTAGCAGGCTAGTGCAATGGTGAAGAACATCGACTCATTTGCGCAGTTGGGATTGAAGTCTGTTGCCAATGCCACAGGTAACCCCATCTCAATCATCTTTCGTGCCTCCGCGTAGTCACTGTCCAAACTGAAGGCCGTGCCAGGCAGAAGAGTAGCGATGGTCCCTGCCCTTCGCATTGCCTCGAGATCATCATCAGAAGCCATGAGGAGATGGTCTGCCGACACCGCTCCAACCTCAGCAGCGAGTCCGGCGCCTCCCAGCTGGACAATCTCATCGGCATGGACTTTCAGTTTCAATCCCATATCCTTGGCAGCGAGAAGGATTCTCCTCGACTGTTCAACCTCAAAAACTCCTTTCTCGCAGAAGACGTCACAGAACTCGGCTAGCTCGTTTCCTGCAACAGCTGGAATCATCTCATCGACAACAAGGTCGACATAACCTTCTGTATTGTTCTCGTACTCAGGGGGAACTGCATGGGCCCCCATGAAGGTGGATACAAGCGTGACAGGTAGTCTATTCCGAAGGGACTCAACGACCCTTAGCATCTTCAGTTCGTTCTCAACGTCGAGCCCGTATCCACTTTTAGCTTCTATAGTGGTTGTGCCGTGGCTTAGCATGCTCTCGCCATATGAGAAGGCTTCACTACTGAGCTCGTCGAACGAAGACTCTCGAGTCGCATGAAGTGTGTTCAAGATTCCTCCGCCCGCCTTCAGTATCTCTAGATAGGTTTTGCCTGCAAGTTTCATAGAGAAGTCATTCTCGCGAGATCCACCAAAGACTAGGTGGGTATGGCTATCAACAAAGCCCGGTATGGCTAGCATGTTGGGGAACTCTATCGGAGGCATCGGAGGCCTATCGTCAATCTCTGCCATGACCTCTTCAGTTGTTCCGACAGCCACAATAAGACCGTCTTTGATTGCCACAGCCCCATCTTCAATTATGGATAGGTCCTGCATGCTCTCGCCGGTCTTCGGAGTCTGAATGCTTCCAGAAAGGGTCGCAAGCTGTCCAATGTGAGTGAGAACGATGTCGACCTTCATCATCAACCGAGCTTTACCACCAGCTGTCCCACATTTAGATTACGCTGTATCGATTCGGGCATACTGTTAATATGGATGAAGCACACTGATTCTCAAAGTTAGTTCGGGGTCACAAGGCAGGATGGATTATCTCATACTTACTTGGGAAGACGTCTACAATCTCACACTTCGTCTTTCTGAACGAATCGTTAAGAGTGGATTCAAGCCCGATGTGATTGTAGGAATTGCACGAGGCGGCTGGATACCTGCGAGGATACTGTCCGATGTTCTATTCGCTGAAACTCTGCAGAACATCCGTATCGAGTATTACTCCGACGTTGGAAAGCGTGGCAGGGAGCCCAAGATTACCCAACCGATTACCGGTACAATGGAAGGTAAGAGCATTCTTCTCGTAGACGAAGTTGCTGATACTGGTGACAGTCTATTCCATGCTATTGAGCATGTGAGGGCTCTTGGCGCCGGTCACGTCAAGTCTGCAGTACTTCATTTCAAACCATGGTCGAGAGTTGCCCCAGACTACTTCATGGTGAAGACGGAGAGCTGGACTGTATATCCTTGGGAACTACGCGAGTCGATTATTGCACTTGTGAAGGTCTTCAGAAGTGAGAATCCTTCTCTAGATGTAAAGGAGATTCGCGACAAGCTAGTCTTTGAAGTTGGCTTCGAGCCGACGGTGGCTGACTACTTCATCAAGAGGCTATGAAACGCGTTCAGGTGAGGCTATTGCTGCTAGAAAGCTTGTCCTATGGTGAAGAAACGTTCAAGGTTGTCGTTGCTGAGCTCCAAAATAGCAGCAAATCAGACCGCACCAGCCTGCTTAGAATGGCACTGGAGTTCTCCAAGAACCTGTTGGCTTTTCAGTTCCTCAAACCTTCGCTTATCGCCGGAGTCGGTCACATTCTATCAGCAGCTCAGAATGCTCTCAACGCTTGGAGGGGCGGATATGGTATCGCCCGAAGTCTGGACATCGAGGTGGCACTATATGCCTCTGGTCAACATCAAATCGGCGTGGCACTTGAACACCATGGAGTGGAAGACGGACTTGATTCAGTCGCACTTGTCATGATTGATAGTGACGAAGCCAAGCTAGTGAGTCAGTTTCGACTTGCGGTTAAACAATTGGGGGATGAGGTTGTACCGCCCTTCGCACCCACAGAAGATCGACTCCACTGCATAATGGAGCACTTTGGCATAAGTGAAAGTGAGATATTGGCCGTGTCTTCTTCGGACTCCCTAGAGTCACGTTGCAAGGCACTTGAGGGATGTGTCGCAAGCAGAGTTTCCATGGTATCACTAGAATCATAGAGTGAAACTCAGTACACATCATCACGCATTGACATGATTGACAGTATATCTCTCCCTGGGTCTATCAGTGACATACCTGTCCAATCACCCACAATCTCAATCCACAGCGTATTGTCCGGATTGTCAAGGTTTACTTTCCTGGGGATGACTGCGGCCACGGCTGTGATTACGTCATTAGTTTCAAGCGTCGTGTGTCTTCTTCTAACAGTCACCCTGAATGACTCCTCTTCTCGAATTCTGGTGCCTAGCTCCCTGGCCACACTGACCATCTCCTGCAAGTCTGAATGAACACAGAACTCGAGAGGGGTGAATCGCACCGCAAATCTGAACTGATATGGGTTTTCGAGTGCATACTCTTCAAGCTGATGAATCACCCCTACCGGGTCTAGCGTCGTATGACAGGCTAGGAGTCCAGACACGTCTGTGCGGGAGATTTTCAGGTCGGTGTCCCCCAGAAGTTCTCCAACGAAATATCTGACTTCTGAGCTGGCGGCGCGTTCTCTTTCTCTTGGGCAGCCAACCAGAAGGTTGTAATTGGGCAGACGTCTTCACCTCACATGTCCGCGTAGACAATACAGGTTGTCCACAAATTCAGAGCATCTGAATCGGCTCTTAGCATCTCAGTCAATCTGTCAACGGTGAGCTGACCTTCTCTGTATATCTTGATATCAAGAGGTGCCTCCTTGTCTTCCGGTCCCTCCACACTTACTATTGTGGAGTCCCGATGTGTTTTCGAAGGACC
Source organism: Promethearchaeota archaeon (assembly GCA_048939905.1). Lineage (GTDB taxonomy): Archaea > Asgardarchaeota > Thorarchaeia > Thorarchaeales > Thorarchaeaceae > SMTZ1-83. The sequence continues at coordinate 7,869 of JBHLPB010000056.1, read as the reverse complement.
TCCATCGATGTAGAGGTCAACATCATCACTGAGTTGTTCTACCGCGACAGATACTTCAAACGGGCTGGGTCCTCCGGTTCGGTTGGCACTAGTGCCAACAATTGGTCCTTGGAGTTCTGCTGCAATGCCTCGCGGAATCGGATGATCCGGTATTCTCACGGCTACTGACGCTCGTCCTCCAGTAATGTATCCGGGAATCCTCTCACCTGCCGCTACTAGAAGTGTCAATGCTCCTGGCCAGAAGAGCTTGGCCAGAGTTCTCTCGAGATCTCGAAACTCATGGTATTCCTCAAATTGGGCCAAGTCCGAGAACAGGAGAGGAACTCCCAGTTTCCTACCCCTCTTCTTCACGGAAAGGAGCCGCTCGAACGAGCTACTCTGTTTGGGATCGCATGCAAGTCCGTAGCTCGTGTCCGTGGGATACACGACTAGACCACCATCTAGAAGGACTTCCTTTGCCTCCTCTATCACCCTGGCGATGTCATCGGGGCGTGGTATCTTGAGGACTCTCGGCGTCAAGGTGGATCCCAATTCTCCTTCCCGACAAACACTCATAAGAACCATGCCGTTTGTAGAGGTTCTGAAGGAGGAATAGGCATACACGCGGTCATTCTAGCTGCTGGAAGGGGCTCAAGGATGAGCCCTCTCACTGACAGAATCCCCAAACCTCTGATTCCGGTTGCAGGTATGCCCCTCATTGATCGCCTTATTGCTGAACTTCAGGTTGCGGGCGTCCAGACTTTCACAATCGGTGTTGGATGGAAGGGCAGACTCATTGAGAGTCATTTGCTTGGATTGTCTGATTCCGACAGGATTCAGATTGTGACAGCACACGACTACAAGAGAGGCCCTCTAGCAACTCTCATCAACACTGTGGGCGACACTTCCCCGGATCGGTTTCTCCTTTGTCCTGCCGACCTTGTTGCAGATGCAAGTATTGCATCTGAGCTCATTTCGGCTCATGATAAGCGTAGAGAGAATCAGTTCATGACCATCGGAATTGATATGACGGCACAACGAGGGGCTTTGGTCCGTCTAGACACGAAGGGGTCCGTGGTCGCTTTCAACAAAGATGTATTGTCCAGTCATGAAGCCGGTAGAAGCGTAATGATGTCGATTATCGAACGCCCTTTGCTTGACCGCTTGAACGAAGCCTTGGAAAACGGTCATGCAAGTGTATCTTCAGCGGTGAATCAAATGATATCTGAAGGGTTTGAAGTGGGACACGTCCCAGTTTCTGGCTACTGGTCTGACATCGATAACATCCTTGATGTACTGGACACGAACCAACGTCTTCTACAAGGAGTGGAGGCTTCTCCCGAGGTCGGAATCTTCGTGCAGGCTGGTCGTACATTCTATGCTGATGACAGCAGAGAGTCCCTCCCTCAGGACTTAGTCGGACATGGAACTCGCATAGTCGGTCCGGTGCTGATCTCTCCCGATTCGGTAGTCGGGTCCCGCTGCATAGTGGGTCCGAATGCTAGTCTGAGTGAGGGAACCAGGGCGGAGGACGACTGTCAGATAGAGAATGCAGTGTTGTTTGGCCACGCCCTCGTTCCGAAGAAGGCTAGGGTACGGAGTGCTATTGTGTATGATCGATTACAGTTGTCGGAGTGAAGAACGATGTCGCCAAGCAGATACCGAGTTCGTGGTGTTTTCGCGGGTGCTGTCAATCGTGTTGCAGCACCGCTACATAATAGAGGAGTCAAGCCAAACACAGTCACATATCTTACAGTTCTCTTTGCGATTGTCGCCATGTTGACACTAGTCTTGATGAACTCTGAGCCCTTCTATGGACTCCTAGTGTTTCTGATGGGTTTCTTTGACGGGGTGGACGGAGCCATGGCAAGGAGCGCCGGCATCGCGTCTAGGACTGGTGCTTTGACTGACTCTGTGTTGGACAAGGTTTCAGAGTTCATAGTGTTGGCTGCAATTGCCTTGGCGCATCCAACCGGTGTAGTCTTTGGCCTCTCAGTTTCAATCTGGGTCTTGGTGTGCCTCACCAGCTGGCTTTTGACCAGCTACACAAGGGCGCGAGCTGAGAGTCTTGGTGCGACTGACCTGGACGTCGGGGTGGGTGCAAGGTCGGAGCGACTTCTTACCCTTGTTGCCTTCTCGCTTCTATCGTTGATATTGCTGGGCCTAGTCATTGTGAGCCTCATGGGAATCCTCACTGCGGCATATCGTTACCATCACTATAGGGGCCAGATTGATGGGTCGCCCTGACACAACAGACCATCATACTTAAGAGCAGGCGCATGATGGGCCCGCCGCGTCAACCGATGTAGGAGCCCAAGTCGATGCCCAAGTTCAGAGCTGACCACTATCTCGTTGCCGAGTTTGAAGAGATTGCGGACTTCAAAAAGACTGGCGAGTCTGTCTTGGCGGCTTTGAAGGAGGTTTCTGAGCTGAAAGACCTCGCAATGGTGTCCAAGCGACTTGAGGGGAAGTCTTGGTCCGAGATTCTCGGAAGAATCGACATCCCAGAAGGGTCCAAGGCCTTCTGGGCAATGGTGAAGAAGGATCTGTCAGAGCGCGAACCATACAATCTTTTCATTAGATTCGACATGAATGCCGAAGCCGAGGATATTGAGGAGGCACGAGCCAAGGTCAAAGGTTGGCTTGACAGTGAAGTAGTCCCGAGAATCCAATCCAAGACACCAACCAAGACAATCAGAATCCTTCAGCCCAACGAGGTCTACATGCCCAAACTCGACTAAGCCTACTCATTCTCCACTTCAATCACATAGAGATTATTGCCCACAGCTTGCACAATCTCGATGGAGGAGTCTCCGTCAATATCACCAAAGGCCACGAGAGACTCGCCCGGTTTAGAAGCTGTCTTCAATGAAGCTAGCTCCTCCAGCTCGAGACCCGTGAAACCGAGTAGGAGCACTGTTGAATCACGCAGAGCGAGCAAGACCTGCCCCCCTGCCTTGTCTTCGATTATCCTCCCCATCTTCACCGCGGTCGTTACGTCTGGCGTCTTTATCTTCAATATGCTCTCCAGCGACTGTTGCTCTACCCCAAAGAGCGTAAGTGTCGTCCCATCAGAAATAGTGGCGACCTCATCGTATCTTCCCCCTGTTATTGAACCCGTGGCAACCAGCTGAACTTCGCCACCAACCTTGATTTTCTCAATCTCGTGCAGTCTATCATCCGCATACTGATACACATAGAGGTAGCCGCCTTCATCCCCAAAGACAAATCGGCTGTAGGGCATGCTCGCTATGGACAGGGGTCTCATTGAGAAGACAGGACTCTCCACAACTTTGTGCGCAAGTTTGTCCAAGACGACATCAAACCATCCATAGCACCTTAGAGCGTTGTCATTCGTGGCCACAATCACCTCGGCGCTCGTATCATCCATCACATTAGTGACCACTAGCGAGGTTGGCAACGTGCCAATTGGGGTGGAGCTCTTGACCTGGAGTCTACCATCCATGAAGACTAGGAGGCGGAGTTGATTGTCAAGTCCTGCGACAACGAAGTCCGGTGATCCGTTTCCCAGCACGTCTCCGACATCAAGGACCGCAACGGGAGGCAGTCCACTCGTCTTGGCTATCTCCTTCAGTTTTGGCCTTTTTCCAGGGACAAAGTCGAATACTCTGAGATCTCCATTCATCGTAGAGATTACAATATTATCTTTCCCACTCTCAGAAAGGTCGGCCAACTCAAGTGATGTGATGGCCTCTTTGAAGGAAACTTTTGCTGCAAGATTGAGCTGGGTCATCAGAGAGTGACCTCGATTGAATGGGCGGTGGAGTGTCGAACTGTTGAACTTGGCTTGCACAATTTAAGAGTTCCTCGAACAAGTATTGAATGTTAGACGCTCCCGAGTTTCCAGACCGGCTTGAAAGTGAGGTGATGCGTTTAAGATGTACTTTGCTTCATGAAAGTCTGGGATTGTGATGAGCGGAGGCCAACGACGATCTGTCCTGAGCGAGGAGAGCTGGATAGGCTCTGAGGAAGAGGTCCTGGAGGAGCTCCAGTCCTTCATCACCGAGTTCGGTTCGTTCACGCCTGAATGGTTCACTGACATCAAGTTCCATCTTCTGCGCAAGACAGGTCTTACACGTGAGAGTCGTAATGAACTCTGCAGGCTCTCAATAAAGCTACGCTTCTGTCCCCGATGTGACTTTCTATACTCGGCCAAGAAGTGTCTTCTCTGGGGTCGGCTGTTTCGACTCATCAATCCAAAGCTATTGGATAGATCTCCTCCCTGCATAAGAAACGCCTATGAGAAGAACAGCATCAAGATTGTTGCAGACTACCTGGTGACTGCCAACTTGATTGACCCTCCTTTCTACAAAGCACGACGTGCTCCGTCCTGTGGAGCCCTGCGACGATGGGGCTATTGTACACCTGACGACTACTGTAGAGAAATGGATCTCGAGAACACAATCGCGTACAGTGCGACTCGAGAGAGGGTCCGGAGGTCCAGAGAATTGGGGTCGTAGCCCTCTGAGCTCCTCACTGATGTCATGGCTTAAATAACCGTGAGAACAAACGTCGGCGCAGGTGACTTTCGATTCAACCGATTGACGACGGAGCCAGTGACCTTGATGAGGAGGTAATCAGACTCATCCGTCTCACTGGGGCTCGTGAGAACGAAATCGCCTCTGCAAAGGCGAAGAAGGGAAAGGCCCTGACGGAGATGCAGGAAAGGATTGAAACTCACAATCGCCTGCTCTCTCTAGGAGAGAAGCACACCCGTCAGAAGGCGATTCAGGACCCTCTGTATGGAGCCATCCTACTTGAGCCACATGAGCTGGACATCATCTCCAGCTGGGAGATGCTGAGGCTCCGATTCATCAAACAGCTTGGTCCCGCGCATCTCGTCTATCCTGGTGCGACACACACACGCTTCGAACACTGTATCGGAACCAACTTCCTGGCTCAGAAGTGCATTCGAGTAGTGAACTACTGCGAGGACTTGCATGATCCCTGTTTCATCCCTCTCTCAAATCTGCTTGATGCTCATCAGCAGAAGCTGTTTAGGGCAACAGCTCTTTTACATGACGTGGGCCATCCACCCACATCACATTCCATCGAATACGCTCTCCATAGCTGGGCTGGCATAAATCATCTGGATCTCGGCACATTCCTGATAATGAACAGTGGGCTGTCGGACATACTATCTGAGAGTGACATCGAGCCCAAGCTCATAGTGGAGGTGCTCAGACGTAGGTCAAAAGACCCTGTGGTCTGTCTACTTTCGGAATTCGTAGATCATCCTCTGGATATCGACAAGACTGACTATCTCATTAGAGATGCACACTTCAGCGGCGTTGAGCTCGGAATCTTTCCGGCGGAACGAGTCATGATGACCAACAGAGTTGTGCGTGATAGGGATGGGAACTACATCCGTGCATTCATGCTCAAGGCCTTGCATTCATTGGAGTCCTTGATTCTCAGTAGGAATTGGATGTTCAGTGATCTCTACCTCCACCATGCGGTCAAGCTCGCTGAGGCGTTGATATCAAAAGCAACTTACTTCCGAATGCAGGAGGAAGATCTCTCAAGAAATGAGTGCTATGGGTTCTTCACAAGAATGATAGACGCAGACCTGTACCGGTGGCTCAGTGAATCAGAGATTGACTTTGTCAGAGAGTATGTTTCTAGAATCCGCTATCGACGCCTGTTCAAGGTTGTACTCACCCGCTCTCTTGCTGTCTTCGACCCTGACTTGAGGGATGAAATAATGGCGACTCTCGGGGACATCAAGAAACTGATTGAACTCGAAACTGAGGTCGCCGAAGATCCGGGGAAGGTAATCATTGACGTGGTCGATCCTGAACTTGGTGAGAAAACTCTTGGTGCTATACCTCTACTAGTTGGAGGGGAGAACACTGGCCTTGGAATCGTTGCCTTGGAAGAAGTGAACGAGGGGAAGCCGCTGATGAAGATTCTCAAGCAACAGAAGATGACCCTCCCGTCCGTCAGAGTATACTCCGATACCGAGGACGCGAAAGGAATCCGGAAGAGATTCAATCAGCTCTTTCCAGTAGATGAAGACACCAATGGCTTTCTGAATGACTATGATATGACTGAGGCCTGAAATCTCACGAGTACTACCAAGTCAATTTGGGAACTAGGTCCTTGACTTTCTTTAAGCCGTGTTCGATGTAAACGATTCCGTAGACGGCCTCAGTGAGCGTGCCCTTGTCATGGTCTATCTCAGATTTGCTAGGTTCCACAGGCTCAAAGTGGATACGATGTTCGTACAACCCCCACTCGTCGCACACCTTTGCAAGATGTTCGTTACTTACCAAGTCTGCTCTTCGCTGAGTGAGTGTTCCGACATCCGTGGCCTTTGGTTGCCATATGTGGTGTAACACAGCCATGGAAATAGCCGCGTCACCGACGAGTGCCAGCGCCTTCGCCATCTCGCTCAACGAAACCAAGACGTGAAAGACCTCTTCATCAAGAGGGCTCTGCTCGCTAGAGGTGTAATGAATCTCAAGTTCACTGAACAAGTTCTTGGTGCTTGGCTGAAACATCGCCACTTGGAGTAGCTCATTGTTCTTCAATGATATGCCAAGCTCAGCTTCAAGGCGGATGGAGAGAATGTCTTGTATTCGATGGAGGGATAGAATGATTTCATCAAGCTGCTCTCGCCATCTCTTGGTCTTCCGGAGGGTCCGGGTATTCTCCTTGGGTGTTTCGTTTTCAGTTTCAGTCACCGCATCAAGGAGTACCTGCAGTTTCTCCTGCAATTCAATTGGCTCCCAAGATAGGCCCTTCTCCCCACGAGTCATCTAGCCTCTCACTCCCTCGGAAGAACACGCGTGAGGGCAGTTTCACCTTCCTTGTGGCGAACGAAGAAGGCACTTATGGAGTAGTGCATCGCCAAGAGTGAAAGGGCTAGGACGATGAGTGGCGGCCCGGCAGAGAGATCAATGACGAGGTCGTTTTGAGTAATGTTGTCCACTATGATCTTGTCTATTTCTCTTTGCGTCGCCATTAGGTCTCCGGGGATATTGGTGTCGAAGTTGCCGGCCGCGTCCACAGGCAGGTCATTCCATTCTATCTCCCACTTGGCTTTGGCGCCATCGGGCAGGTATCGGTCTAGGTCACGGGAGGAGCCTCTAGTGAACGTCCTGTCTTCAACGATGACGTGTACTTTCGCAACATCAAACTCCTTCTGATCATTCAACCAAGTGACAAACGGTCGCTGATCCTCAGGTCGTGACATCGATGTGAGCAAGGCAATCGGTCGAGTCACCCCCAGCACTCTTCTCACTGAGTGAACAGCCCATGGGGTCAAGGCAAACTTCCTGAGTTGAGAGTCCTTTCTGCTCGTTATGATTCCGAGCTCCTCGAGCCGCTTCGTGTTGAAGTACAGCTTCGGATCTGTCACATTGAAGTCGGCGAGATTCACTTTCTCAGCTCCTGCCTCTAGAGCCTGAGCGGCCATGTCCTTTCTGATGGCTTCTCTCAGCTCCTTGCCAGTCTTATGACCGCCCTCAAGCTGGTCCAGAATGACTCTGCGAACCCTGACACTTTCTACCTCTCGCTGAATCACCTGGTCAGCTGTTTCCCAAAACATTGGCAAACCTCATAATTCGCTTCTTTCTATAAGATATATATATACTGTGTATACGTGTCCTTTTCTTAAACAAATATCGAAATGGCCAATCACGGATTTCGCCCCGACATGCTGTCTAATGACCTTCTACGAATGTAGTAAAATCGTAAGAAATACACGACCTATGTATATCTCGTATGAATTGCCAAAAATCGAGACTTATGCGACGAAGTCTTAAATATGGTGTATTCAGCACGTACATCAACGAAGAGTTCCAGAACTCCGAGTTGCGATTCTAGGTTCTGAGATCTGCTACGAAAACAAAAAGAGGACCGAAA
>JBHLPB010000273.1:0-2883 GCA_048939905.1 Promethearchaeota archaeon | reverse complement strand
TCGAATACCTCTCGCCTTCTTCTAACGTCTACGGTAGACAAGGTAGCTGGACCCTTCCCCTTGACTCGGAAGCTATCTTCGCGAGCTAGCTCAGTAATTCCTCTGACATGCACTACCTGTGGTCCTTGTTTCAGTGTTGTAGCTCCGCGACGAGTTACTCTGGCGCCATCCCGAAAGACGGTGACCTTGTCTATTCTGGTTTCCATGATTGTCAAGGTGTTCTCCCGCCAAATCGATAGAATCCGGCCATTTATCCTTTGAGTAGACAGTTCGCTCCATCAGCAGCCCGTACTATCTCTGTTCTCGCAGAATTCTACTACGTTCTGGCTCCCGGCGGGCTATGGTTTCAGCAGGAAAGACGAGCTTGAACCTGCTGCCTGACTGTCCCGGAGTGTTTATCAGCTCGATTGTTCCTCCTAAAAGGTCCATGATCTTCCTCGTCAGATACAACCCCACTCCTGTACCCTCAGGTGTAGCTGAGCTACGTCTAAAGATTCGGCTCTTCATCTCCGTGTTTACGCCTGGCCCGTCATCCTGGACAATAACCTCAAACAGATCATTGTTAAGACTCATTGCAACATCGACAACTGGTGTTTCTCCAGCGTGTTGAACTGCATTCCTGAAGAGATTCTGGAATACTGATCCAACAAGCCTACTGGTGACAATGTGACCTCTTGTGTCATCGTCTGCATTCACCGTTATGGTAAGTCCAATGGATGTTTCTTCAGCTGTTTGCGCAATCCTCTCCACCATTGCCACGAAGTCCATTTCCTCTTCTGGGGGCGGAGCGGAGAAGAGCCTCAAGAGGTTAGACATTCTGACACTTGCAGCATGAGAAACCTTTAGCTGGTCTTCTACCTTCCCTTCGCGGGAGGGTAGCATGAATGAAGCGAGTTCCAGTCCTCCTAGAACCACTTGCAGGTCGTTGCTCAGGTCGTGAGTGAGAAGTGAAGTGTAGATCTCGAGTTCCTTCTGCTTCTCCTCCAAGTCCAAGTGTCTCTTCTCGAGCTTCTCGATGTAATACCCAAGAGTCCAGCTCCCGAAGAAAAGGAGCACACCCAGGGCTATTGATACTGCGATTGGCTCGGCGGCCATCTCAAGTCCGATTCCGGGATGAGCAATGGCCACTACTATGAGACCAACGCTTATTCCGAAGACCAGCATTCCCTCGCGTCTTGGCGTGAGCAGTTGACTTCCAATGACTAACGCCAGTACAGGCCAACTGAGAATCTGGAATAGAATCCGCGTGCCAGTCCATACGGGATTTGTCATCATTATCACGAAGGGAATCAGTGCCGCAGTCGTGACTGTGATACTCGCCACATAGTTCACATACTTCGTCCTGCTTAGGAGATAGAGCGCGGCGACAAAGAACGACATGAGTGAGTAGATCGGCCGGTTGCCAACGGACTCACTTGCTATCTGAAGAAATGGGAAAACGATACATGCAGCGAACAATGCCGTCGACAGATACCTTGCCTTCAGAGTTGCGCCTCCAGACTCCACCTCAGGTGCTGGCTCTGTCAGTCGGAACGGCAGTTCATACACTCTGGAGAGTATCTGTCTTATGGTGAAACCCCTGTGGCTTTGCAGTATCATGCGCCTCCAACTGTGCAGGAAGTGGGAATCTCCTCTTTCTGTCGTCAGTTGATATATGGAGGTTTCTAGGCTCTGTCCGAAAAATGCTTTAGACTCATTTAGGAGAAGTGAGATACCACCGTCGGCAACTTGATTGCGTGGCTTGTAATGGAGTCGAGGTCTGTTTGAGTCTAGAGATTGCACGGATGGGTTTCAGGAACGCCTTCCGAAGAAAGAGGGTGGCGCTGTTCACCATAATCTCAATCGCGATCTCTGTCGGCCTGCTGTACACCGCGATGTCTGCAAGCGCAAGCCTCCAAAGCAATGCGAACACATTCCTTCAGGACACACTATCTCCAGTCGACCTAGTAGTATCCAATGGGGGCAGGTGGGGAGTACGAATTACACCAGAGATGCGTGCTCAGGTGGAGTCGATTCCTTCAGTTTCCAACACAATTCCACGCATCGAGGAATATGTCTGGATAGAGAATGGCACTGAATCGGTCTACTTGTTCATCGTGGGACTTGACCTGACGCTGGAGAATCATATCGGAAGTCTTGATGCGACGGAGGGCACTCTGAATCTAAACGGAAGCGGTTGCTTCATTTCAAGAGAAGCGAAGGCTCTTCTCAACGTCACAGTGGGAGAAGAAGTAGAGCTATACACCACGGCGGGTCTTCAGTTTCTGAATGTGACTGGTGTCGGACTTTCTATGGACAAGGGAATAGCAGGTCCCGTGGTGTTTGTTTCTCTTGAAAAGGCGATGGACATCTATCATCTTAGATATCCCGACGGTTCAGTTGGCAAGCTTCTGGTAGAGGTACATGACATCTTCTCGACACCCCTAGTGTCGAATCAAGTCCAGATTCTTTTTGGAGACGACTTCGTGATTACCAACCTCAAGATCTATCCTCTTCAGCTAGCCACTCTCTTTCTCACGCAGGCGCGAACCATCTTGCTCTCCTTGGTTCTCGCTGCATGCTTCATCGCCACATTCAGAGTCTTCTCTGCCTTCGCAATGGTATTTGGCGAGCGGAAGTATGAAACAGGCGTTGTTCTAGCGTTTGGAGCTTCTCGCACGACCGTTGTCGGACTGCTCCTAGCAGAAGTCGGAACGATTGGGATTGTCGGCGCAATCGTGGGAGGAATCCTAGGAATCGGCATGGGGGCCGTCGTTCTGGACTTCATACTGTTGGTGCTCAACATTACAGCAATTTCACCAACGACTCGGTTCCTGAGTACGACCTACATCGTTGACATTTGGGGTCTGGCGGGCGCTGGGATACTCGGTGTGGCACTTACGC
>JBHLPB010000272.1:0-2886 GCA_048939905.1 Promethearchaeota archaeon | reverse complement strand
TTGATGAACTCGGTCACAGTATGTGCCGAGTTCTCGAGTTGTGCCACTATCGTCCCGTACTGATCAAGAACGTAGACAGATCCAGGGCCAACTAACGATTTGTGGTGTTGTCCAAGAAACTCCGGAACGATTGTAACCTCAAAACACGAGAAGACAGTGAGTCCTCCTTCTAGGTACTTGTCCCTCTCGTTCACTGTGATTGAGAACTCGGGGCCTCCCGCACTTGGGGAGTGAGTTCCCATTATGGTTGCACTGACAATCCCGGTGATTTGAGCGATTGTCAAGACTTGGCCGAACGGACCCTGAAACTGGAGGGTCCCTTTCTGATAGGCTGACAACGGGGTTTCATCTTGTTTCATTATGTCAATGAAGGTTTCGAATGATAGCTGAATCTGGATTCCAGATTCCTGAGGCGGATCACTCCCAAAGTATACATCCAATGAGCCGTCCCCAACAAGGAACCACAAGTAATCCGTGTCCCCCATCTCAAACAAAACTATGACATTCCAGCCCTCAACCATCTCTTGGATCTCTGGGCTGTTGTCTGCCAAGTACTGTGAGAATTCAACGAAAGTGGCCATATCATCCCAGGTAAGAGTCTCGTTCTCTAACTTGTCCTTGAGTTCCTCTTGCGCATCAATGATGTATTGGGGCGCATCATCAAGGCTGAACGGCTCGCCCTCCCCGACTGACATTAGCATATTGAAGACTACTAACACCACCGGGACTGTTATCATCAGAACAATAGCTAAACCTAGGAGGACCTTGACCCGTCTTCTCATGGCTCCTGCCTCCCTATCATCCAGATAATAATCTTCTGTGAAGTCAGACCACACATCGACCCGTAGGCTTACTAGAAGGAATAGCCGAATCGATTCGCGATTTCTTCCGTTTCACGTAGGACGTCTTGCTGTTCTTCCTCGGTAAAATCTGTCCTATAGTATGTAGGCTTGGTAAGTCGGGAGCTATAGTGCTTCTTGATTGGACGGAAGCTTGCTGGCTCAATCTCCACATGACGTACGATTGCATCAATTGTCTTCTCAGGAGACTCGCAGAGGTCCTCGTAGCGAAACACCAAGGTTGCCTCTGCAAGCTCAGGATTAGATTCCAGCTTCTCGTGGACGTGAGAGTAGACAGCGTTCCAGTATACAGCCCATCCTTTGGCATATGTTTCTGGTCTTTCCCAAAGGCTTCGGATGGTGCGAACATTTTCTGAGCTATCCAAATTGATGATGATGCGTGCAGAACCGAACTCGCGGTGTCCGATTATCTTCGTCCAGTCAAGAAGCCGCGGGTCGGCCCGTTCAAGGTTCCCCAGGATCATGTCCTGTTTGGCGAGCGAAGCGATGTGGTCGAATGGATTGCGAACAACAACGATGAATCGCACGTCTGGAAACATCTTCTGCAGATACTCCATCCGAGACACATTGTAGTTGTTCTTTGCCGCGTAGCGCGTCGCATTCTGGTTGAAGAGTAGTTTCCGAATATGCTCTCGGTAGAATCTCTCGAACTCGGGATGCCTCGTGTTTGCATCAAGAATGTTTGACTCCGCCTCGTCAACTACGCCAGCAAAGAACCTCTGCCAGAGTATCTCTTCCACTGCTTCAGGACTATCACGAGTAACCAGCATTCTATCTTTGTGCAGACGCTCAACTGGCGATTTCATCAGGGGTAGGACATTTGCGGCGAGCTGAATCAGGTGTGGTGTATAAGGCAGGACCATGTGTAGATAACGATGGGTCGCCACGTCCGGGTGTCGGCTAAGCATTTCAAGCGTGACGGTGGTTCCTGCTCGAGCCATGCCGGTCACGTATATGGGTCGATTAATACTATAGTTGGCTAGACGCTTCCTGAGATAGATTGACTCTGTTGTATGTAGGCCATTCGCAAAAGAGGGGAACTGATGAGCCATCTTCGCGATGAAATACATTGGGGCTGGGAAGTCGAATTGCTTGTGCTTCTCAGGTTCTATCCTACGCAGCTTCATCTCTTGGTCAAGATGGTGGCGACATCTTGTTCTTAAGTCTGTGCGAGTCTATTGCCGTGGAAGAGTCAGAACTCCTGTGATGATGAAAGGCAGAGTGGGGTCATACTGACAAGAAGGCTTAAGAGCTTGAGTCCGGGCAATGAGTAGTAGGAGAGATTTAGATCTGTTACAGTTTGATGGAACATCTGTGCTGGTCAGTGGTGGGGCTGGGTTCATTGGATCACATCTGGTCGATAGACTGATAGAGGAGGGGGCGCAGGTTCGTGTCATCGATGACATGTCTAATGGTCTGCAGTCCAACATTGAGCGGTGGAAAGGTAATAGAAACTTCAAGTTCATGAAAGGGGATGTCAGGAATCGTGAGATGATGAAAGAAGCAGTGACAGATGTTTCTATCGTATTTCATCACGCCGCCAAGGTAAGTGTACCAGAATCATCAAGAGATCCTCATACAGTCATGGACGTCAACATTATGGGTACGACCAGCATTCTCGACGAATGCAGAAAGTGTGACGTTGAGAGCGTAATCGTCGCCTCATCATCGTCAGTTTATGGAAACACACCAAGGCTGCCGAAAGTTGAAAGCATGCCGACACAGCCAATCTCTCCCTACGGTGTATCCAAGCTCGCCCAAGAGAACCTCGCTGTCGTGTTCTCTTCAACCTACGGACTTGATACAGTCGTACTTAGGTACTTCAATGTCTATGGACCCCGGCAGAGAGTGGGGTCTTACGCCGGTGTCATTCAGCTGTTTGTCGCCAGCGCTCTGAGGGGGGAACCGTTGTTCATTGATGGTGATGGGCAACAGACGCGAGACTTCACGTACGTTGATGATGCAGTGGAAGGAAGCATTCTGGCAGCACTTTCATCAAAGACTGGAGCTCGGATCTACAACGTGG
>JBHLPB010000055.1:0-11712 GCA_048939905.1 Promethearchaeota archaeon | reverse complement strand
CCAAAACCCTTAAGTCACAACCAAGAACGCGCAGCGGGAAACAACCGTCAATGAATGAGGGAGTCAGAAGAATATGGCCCAGAGAATCCCCCCTGCACTTGAACAGGAGCTTCAGAAGTTTGATTCAATGAGACGCAACCACGAAACTCTGCTCGCAATGTCACAGACTATGCAGTCTGAGCTAGCAGAGGTCAAGGCGACACTTGAGGAGCTAAGAAAACAGGCCGATGACGTGGTTACCTACAAGACCGTAGGGCAAGTCATGTTTCGAATGGACAAGACGAAACTAGTCGAAGAGCTAGATGACAAGGAGAAGACGCTAGAGATGCGACTTGCATCTACCAATAAGCAGGTACAGAAGCTTGCTGAGCAATTGAAGGAACTACAGGCCAAGATTGAGATTGAGCTTTCCAAACGTGACCTAAAGGTTCAGTGAGGGAGATGAGTCGCGAGCCTGTTGACATTGGCCTGCCTGATCTCAATGAAGAAGACATCGAGGGCCTGGCTGAAGAATGCGAGGCCGAGATATCCATGTATATCCTGAGAAGAGTACCAAAGAAGAGTATTGAGGAAATGTCTGTAAACTGCATAATTGAGCTTGGAAGTGAGCTGGACCTTGACTTGCAACTGGATTTGGTACAGGGCTACGATACTGGGCTAGATCTCGACAAGCTCCTCCATAACGCCACAGTGTACGCAGCAGACTGGCTGGAGAAGCGGCTCAGGGAGTTGAAGACTGATTGAATCTCAGAGATGTCCTTGCCAAGTCATCGACTCCCCTCATCATTGGTCATCAGAATGCAGACCCCGATGCAGTCTGTTCTATGCTGGCGTTTAGATCTCTCTATCTAATGACTAATCCAGAAGGAGAACCCACTCTTGTCTGCGCAGATGTAAGCAGACTGTCCAAGAAGGTTCTCTCCCTCTTTGAGTCGACGGTAGAAATCAAGGAGTTCTCTGAGAAATCCCACGATCTGATAGTGCTGTTGGACGCCAACAGTAGGCTACAGCTCGGGTCTGAGGTGGGCACACTCCTGAGAGAGCCATCACAAACACTTGTCATCGATCATCATGAGGAGAATCCCAACATTGGATCAATCGCTGAGCACACCATTATCAACACCAATGTGTCCTCTACTTGTGAAATAGTGTTCAACCTCTTTCGAAACTTGGACTTGGGAATAGATGCTCTTACGGCCAACTTGCTGCTAACTGGTATGATCTTTGATACGAGACGTTTCTTCTATTCAAACAAGGACTCACTAGAAAGTGCACTGGAGCTTATTGAACTGGGAGCAGACTATCAGGCCTGTGTGAATTCGCTGATAATCAGACCGGATCGCTCAGAGAGGATTGCGAGACTCAAGGCGGCGGGCAGGCTCAATGTGCATACATTCGACGACTGGATAATTGCCACTACGAAGGTGAAGGCCTTTGAGGCCAGCGCATGTAGGGGGCTAATCGATCTAGGTGCGGATGTCGCCATAGTTGGTGGAGTCACGGCGAACGGCGAAGTGAGACTAAGCTCTAGGAGCACTCGTGACTTCTCCACAATGACCGGCGTCAACCTTGGGACTGATGTCATGGAGCCCTTAGGTGAGCTTATTGGGGGCGAGGGTGGAGGGCACGCAAATGCCGCAGGTGCAAACGGAACGAGAAACAGGGATGAAGCGCTTGAAAGGTCTATAGAGCTGATTCGAGCCGCACTGGAGAAGAAACGGAATCCAATGGAAGGTGGCATGTAAGAGGTCGTGACCGTGGCATTGATTGAGTTCGATGATTTCAGTTTCAAGTACTTGGGAGCGGACTCACTTGCTCTGAGAAAGATTACCACGACTGTTGAAGAAGGAGAATACGTGGTTGTCACTGGGCCATCGGGCTGCGGTAAGACTACACTATGTCGGACAATAAACGGTCTAGTTCCTCACTTTCACCGGGGATATATCGCAGGAAATGTGCACGTCGATGGGCGGAACACGAGAGAGTCCACAGTAGCCGATCTTGCATCCACTGTAGGTCTAGTGTTCCAGAATCCTGCTAATCAACTAGTAACACTCAATGTAGAGAAAGAGCTTGCATTCGGCCCCGAGAACTTGGGGATTCAGCCCTCCGAAGTCCGAAGACGAGTTGAAGAGATAATCGAACTGCTAAATCTAGACTCTCTTCGTGAGAAACACCCCCACGAGATGAGCGGTGGGGAACAACAGAGAGTAGCGATGGGTGCGATATTGGCCTTGAAGCCGAAGATACTTGTCGCAGACGAACCCACATCGAATCTTGACCCCAAGAGTGCAGAGCTGATTCTCGATATCATTGCCCAATTGAACAAGAACAATGGAATGACCGTAGTGCTTGTAGAACACCGGCTCGACCTAGTTTCCAAAGACGCATCTCGGATTATCCTGATCGACAAAGGATGCATAGTTGCGGATGGTCATCCCCGCCAGGTCTTGACAATGGACCTGTGTGAAGAGATAGGTGTGGGAGTTCCAAAGGCGACTCAAATCTACAAGCGTCTGCTATCAAAAGGAATGCAGATGCCACAGATTCCACTAACCGGCGAGGAACTCGCAACTGTCGTTCAGGAGGCGAAGCCTCAGTGATTCTGATTGAGGATGTGCACTTCTCCTACGAAGGTGTATACCCAGCCCTTCGCGGAGCGTCTCTGCAGATTGATCGTGGGGAACGCGTGGCTATAATGGGTGCCAATGGTGCCGGCAAGACCACGCTGATAAAGCATCTAAACGGTCTACTTCGACCACAAAGGGGCAGAGTGTTCATAGACGGTAGGGATGCATTAGAGAAATCTGTCGCTGAATTGTCAAGAGTTGTAGGACTCGTTTGGCAGAATCCAGATCATCAGCTGTTTCTGGAGAGCGTGAAGAAGGAAGTCATCTTTGGCCTCAAGAACCTTGGTTTCACAAGTGAAGAAGCTGACGAGCGCTGTGAAAGGACTCTGAATAGCCTTGGCCTCGAAGGAGTTTCAGAAAGGTCTCCATTTGCACTTTCTGGCGGGGAGAGAAAGCGTGTTGCGCTCGCATCAGTCCTTGCCACCGAACCTCAGGTGTTGGCCCTTGACGAACCAACGATAGGTCAAGACGCCAAGCAGAAGGAAAACCTCGCCGGGATGCTTGTTGACATGAACAAGAATGGCCGTACCGTAATCGTAGTTACGCACGACGTTGAGTTTGTGGTCGAGCACTTCCCACGTACGATAACTATGGCCAATGGACGTGTTGTATCCGATGGCCCGACCAGCTCTGTACTCAGCAACGATTACGTACTAGACGCGTGTTCGTTGACTCCACCTCAGCTCACCCTGGCCGCGCGGGCGCTTAACGAGAGATTTCCGGAAGTATCTGACCGCCTTTCTCTGCTGGAAGAATTGGAGAATGCGGTGGCAAAGGTTCTTGGGGGTGGCTGAGCCTGTCATTTCTTGAAGTATTCCAGTATACAAGAAAGACGTCTGTAGTCCATGATTTGGACCCGCGTTCCAAGATGTTTCTCTCAATAGTCTTGGCCATCCTATCGTTTCTCTTTCTGAATATCGTTCCATTGCTGGTCCTTCTACTCTTTCTTATTCCCTTGATTGGCGCAGCAAAATCACTTCGAAGATGGGCGAGAAGCATGAAGGGGCTTTCTTTCCTTCTGGTCTTCATAATTATCTTCAACACACTTCTGTCCACCGTGGCAAATCCGTTTTCCCACTCAATCTCACTTACCATCCGGTTGGTCGCTTTGATGACGGCATTCTCCGTGTTCTTTTTGACCGTACATCCAGACCAACTAGCGCAGGCTCTAATCCAGATGCGTGTTCGATTTGAGTTCGCCTTTGCAATGAGTATGGCTATGAGGTATGTGCCCACGCTTGGTCAGGAAGCCTATGCAATAATGGACGCTCAGAAGGCACGCGGAGTCGAGCTTGACAAAGGGAACATTCTGAGGCGTATCCGGAATATAGTGCCAATTATCGTTCCCCTAATCATCGTGTCAATCCGAAGAGCGCTATCTGTCGCGGAGAGCATGGAATCTCGAGGATTTGGAGCATGTGAAGACAGGACCTACATGGAGAAACTGAGATTTCGCAAGAGAGATTGGGGAGTGGTCTTGGGTTCACTTCTTGGTCTGATACTGCTATTCTACGTTAGATTATACGTGCCACTTCCAGAATGGGTTCTCTGGGAACTGCCGTTCTGACGCTTTTGGAGAAACTTCAATCGTATGTATGAATATGATTTATCAGAGTCCACATGCACATCCAACACCGTTTCGGTGGGCGAGGCGTATGTCCGGTAAGAAGTCTGTCAAGCTCACGAACAGGGATAAGTACACAGTAAAGTCTCTTATCACTGATTTGAAGAAGATTGGCTGCACCCCCAGAGTACTGGATACAGTGGGACGTGAAGTTGTCTATTTTGAGTGGTCTCAAGCTCAGGAACTTCTGGGCGAGGACCATCCGGTGACAACGAATCTCGCATCCCTATTAGAATTCATGCGCGGTGGATGTGAGAAGCTCCTGATTGAAGGAAACCTCTGGCGCGCGGCCGACACTTCCAGTGCTGCAATCAACCAAGCGGTGAAGGGAGCACCGAAGGAATTCCTCTCTTATCCGTTGCTGCGTTCTGCAAGTCACATTCGATTTGTACTAGACTCTGTCATTAGAGAACGGTCCAGCGAGATGAAGGAGTACAAGAGAATGGAGAAGGGTGTGCGCAGGGAGCTCAAGTCAGACCCGGATAATCCGGAGCTCTGGAACAAGTTGCGACTTCTCCTCTGGATTCTTGGGCGCTACAAGGAATCTAGTGAGGCTTTCCAAAAGGCCAAGAAACTTGGATGGGACAAATCCACAAGTCATTTTGTTGCAATCTGACTGAAACTCAAACCAAGCTGACCTATCATAATGTCTGTCAGCTCCAACAGACTATTGCATCTGTAGAAAGGGCTCTATTCTGAGAGCCTGCAAAGGATGAAGGAATGCCTGAAACTCTAGTGCTCTTCCTTCTGGATCGGCCGCGAAGAACTGATAGATTCGATATTGTTGGTTCTCATCTGGGTCTGTAGTTGCGATATCTCGCAGTCTTGCAAAGACTCTGTCTACTTCATCCTTTGAAGGATAGAAGAAAGTGATCATACCCTCTGTTTCACTTGTATCACGCTGACAGAACCCAATCAGGAGGTTTCCATGGCTCAGTATCGCGCAGTCTTTCTGTCGAAGCCAAATCTCCATTCCTGTTCTGTCCAAATAGAACCTGACGATCTCATCGAGCATTCTGGTCTTGAAGAAGAATAGTCCTGCCACTGTTGTTCATCTCACTCATCGTCTTTCTCCGATTCTCTCATTGCCTTCAATCCTGACATGCTTCGCGGACATGAACGATATAGTCTTTGGGGAGAATAGCATCACTGCATATGAGGACAAGGCGAGCTACGTGACAACTCTAATTCATCTTCTACGACACGCGGAAACCAAATTGGATCCAGGCGTACCCGCTGACAGATGGCACATCAGTGAGGTTGGAGCGGGATCTGCCCAAGTTTTGGCCTCTAGCGGCGTCTTCGATAACGTGGATATGATTGTGACTTCTGCTGAGGACAAGGCTTACGAAACTGCTCTGCCAATTGCCAAAAGGATAGATGCAGATATCACCAGAAACTCCAGTTTCAACGAGCTGAACAGGGGCACAGGTCCGTTCACATCACATGAGGAGTATCTTGAACGAGTGCACAGTGCGCTGAGTGTCCCGGAATCCAGTATTTGTGGATGGGAAACTGCAGCCAACGCTCTTCGACGATTTGAGCAAGGTATTCACAACATCGAGTCAGAAACGGCAGCACGCTCGCTTCTGCTTGTTTCCCACGGACTGGTGTTGTCACTCTATTTTGCGCATCTACTCGGGACCGAAGAAGTATACAAGAGATGGCGAAGACTGGACTTCTGCTCCTGGGGGACGGTGAGAAACAGCAGGGTTGTCAAGGACATAGTATGATTCTGAATCGATTTGCCGTTTCTGAAGTTCGAATTGCTGAAACTCCAAGTGTGCATATTTCCGAACCCTCAGCTTCGGATTTCTTCCTTTTGAATGACCTCGAGCGCACAATCCTGAATCATCCGACTACCGAGAATAGATATCCATTCTGGACAATCCAATAGACGTGAAAGAGATGACAGACATCCCAGATATGGCCAGAAAATACGCGGAGCTCATGGAAGCCCCGGTTGACGAAACAACTGTTAATGAGAACGGCGAATCACTCTCCACATTATGCCAATCCGAATGGGTTCGTATTCTTGTGATTAGGCGTCCAAGCACTCCAGACCTGGTCACAATTGAGGTAGAGGTTTCTCTTCCATCCCCAGTTGTCCAAGTTTCCGAAGTCGATGGAACTGATAGTGAAACCGAAGACAATGGGACAGACCTGCTACATCAGGCGATTGAACACCTCCATTATATCTCGCGATTGAGAAACAATGGATTCACTCTGGATGTCGTGGGCCAGGAATGTCTTTGGACCGCTTTCAGAAACTTCACAGAATCTCCAGTGTCGAATGTTTTTGATCTCTTGAGGCCACCAACAGGCTGCGGTCAGAGAAACAAAGACAACCCGTCTGTCATTCCTCCTTTCCGATACACAATCTAGACGAATAGGTGGTAAAGAATGTCTGCCGAACTACCGAGAAGCGCTCTCATAGTGCTCGATTTCCTCGCAAGAAGAGGTCCGCATTCTCCCAAGAGTATCAGTACGAATGCCAAGCTTCCACTCAGAACAGTGTCTTTCGCCCTTCGGCAACTGAGGCGTCTTCATCTATGTCGCCGGGTACCTAACCTTCACGATATGAGGCAACCTCTCTATCTGGCCGACCCAGAGAAGGTTAGGATGCTCTTCAGAACCATCGGCGGAATACTGGCATAGCGTACACCTGTTCGATGCCCCAGGAGCTAGCCAGGAAGCTTAGTAGCGCCGAGACCGCTTGAGATATCCTGCAAGACTCCGAACCATCATTCTGAAGATGTGGAAGTTCCCTGACCTGAGGTGTTTCCAGAGAAACCCCGCTCTGGTGTAGAATCTCAGATATGCTCTATGAAGGAAACTCTTGATATCACGCTTTTCGAAACCGGGCAGTTGCATGACTGGGTCTAGAACGGAGTATCTTGACCAGTTTCCAGATACCAACCATCCATTCCTTCTTGCTTCATCGAAGAGAGGAGTTCCTGGATATGGCGTACACACAGTGAATTGAGCTAGGTCAGGATCAAGCCTACAAGCCAAGTCGATAGTCGCATCAATTTCCTGTTTCGTTTCACTTGGAGTCCCAATGACAAATGAGAGAATCACCCCAAGACCCTCCCTCTTCAAAATCCTAACTGACCTCACAATGTCGTCCACTGAGATTCCTTTCCGCATTATGTTGAGAATCCGCTGGCTTCCTGATTCTGCACCAATGTATACTGTGTGACAGCCAGCAGACCTAAGCCATCTTGCCATATGTGGAAATCTTGCCATTATGTCGGCTCGCGTTGAGCAAGTCCAACCGAAACTGGTGCCTACGGAGACTAGCAGCCTGCAGAATTCTCTTACCCTCTCCTTGTCAAATGTGAAAAGGTCATCCAAGAACTCAATCTCTCTAACACGGTACTCCTGTTCGAGCATCTTGACTTCTTCAACAACATTGTTAGGGCTTCTTCCGCGCCATCTCTTGCCCACAATTCGCGAAGAAGAACAGAATACGCATTTGTAGGGGCATCCTCTACTGGTGATTATTGTCGCCCATGGAAAGTTCCCTGCAAAGTACTTCGGGAGGTCAAGGAGGTCATACGCTGGAAAGGGAAGTCTATCAAGGTCTTGAACGTACGGCATGTCAGGAGTCCTAGTCACGTGTGAGCCCCTGCGATAAGTGATTCCCTTCAAATCAGCGAGGCGTTGCTTATTCTCGATTGCCTTCAGTAGTGTGTCCATGGTGACTTCTCCCTCCCCACGAATGACGAAATCAATCTCCGGACATTCGACAAGAGCATTTGTGTCCTCGAAGGTTACATGGGCTCCACCCGCAAGAACATGAGTCTTGGAATCATATCTCTTTACTAGTCGCGCCACATGATACGTATCATAGATTGACGGAGTAGCTGCTCCACTTATGCCGACCACATCAGGTGAGAATGATTCAAGGACTCTGATGAACTCCTCGTCAGTTGAACGTTCATATAGAGCGTCATATATCATCACCTCATGATCACCGAAAGTCCGGATGTAGCTTGCGATGTATCCTAGTCCTAGCGGCGGAGGCTGGACACCCATTGAGTCCCTCACGTCACACTTGGAGTTCGGGACAGTTAGAAGAACTCTCAACCTACTCATCCCCGTTGTGATGCCTTGGGTGTCGCTTTCTGGATGGCGGCCCTGAATCTCTCGTGTACTTTCTCTTGTGCCTTCAGTGCCTTCCAGAAAGTCACGTTCTTTATGCAGCCAGGGTCGGGTGCATGATAATCATCGAAGTACTGTATTGCACGTGCCCGGCATCCGCCACAGACAAAGCGGCTCTCGCACGTGCTGCATGCTCCTTTCAGTAGGTCCTTGTTCCTGAGATCATTCAAAACTCTGTTCTCGTTCCAGAGCTTCTGAAAGTCATCTCTGAGTATGTTGCCTACTCTGACCTTGGGGATGTGTGGAAAGAACACACATGGATAGATGTCTCCGTTCGGCTCCACAGTCAAATAGAACCGGCCTGCTCCACAACCTCCAATGAACTTTGAGAGTTCACGCATTTGCACAGGTAGACGGGCATTGAAGAAGTGAGTGGGATATAGATCCACGGAGGACTGACAGGAGGACTCACACATCTCCCCCGAAGCCATTCGTGCCACACGGCCCAACTGTGGTGCGGTTGTCAATATGTCCATGTCTTCTGAGCTGCTCTTGGCCCGAATCATGTCTAGGATGTCATGGAGCATCTTTTCTCTCTCGTTCGGTGTCAAATCAGACTCCAAGATTGCAGTCCCGCGCCCGACAGGTACAAAGTTGTACACCATGAACCATCTTACTCCAAGACTCCTACAGAGTTGAACAGTGTCAAAGAGCTCTGCAAGATTATGACGAGTGACAGTCATTGCCACCTCAACGAATACGCCCTCTGCTACGCAATTCTTGATTGCTTGAACGGTCTTCCTGAATGCTCCGGCGACACCTCTGAAATCATCATGTGTTGCTTCGGACGCGCCATCTAGGCTTATTTGGACGAATTTCAGGCCTGCCTCTTTGAACTTCTTGATTGTTCCAGCCCTTGAGAGAGTCGTGCCATTGGTCGCCATTGCAACGTAGATTCCCTTCTCGGCCGCTTGTCTTATGAGGGTGAGAATATCAGGCCGAAGGCTTGGTTCTCCACCGGAGAATGCCAAGAACACAATTCCAGCATCACTCAGCCTTTCGATGCAACTGAGTGCGTCTTGGGTTGACATCTCATCATAGTCTCTTGTGCCTGCAATCTCATAGCAATGTTTGCACTTCAGGTTACATGCGCGTGTTACGTTCCAAACAACTTGGAATGGAGCACCGGGCACGAAGGGAGTCCTAGCTCCAAACCTAGCTAGCCCTGAGATTACACTGGAAAGCGATCTCCTGAATATTGAATCAGAGAGACCCTTGATTACAAACTCAGGGTCTGCTCCGAAAGCTGAGGATCCACCCAAGATAACACGTCGGATAATCGAGGCGGCCAGCCTGCAAGACCGACATCCATGCTGTCTTATACGAGCAATCAGTTCAAGACCTACATTCAACCTTGTGTTACCGCACGATTGACATTTCTTGACCAAGCTTCGCAGTATGCGTCTTGATACCCTACTCTGTGTAAGTGCTTTCAGTAAATCCATCTTAGGGTCGAGGTCATATATCTCCTGACTTCCTATCAGCGACACCTACTATCATTGCTTGCTGGTTTTGGGGGCACTGTTTCGTTGCCTGACGTTGTCGGATTCGAGAATGCCCCCTGTGAATACGTCAAGGAAGCTATCGAATGTCTTCTCATGGTCCTCAATGAATTCATCACCAAGAAGTATTCGCGCAATCTGACTATACGAAACGTAACTCATGAAGACCAGTGCCGCAATCTTTGGGTCTATCTTCCGTATTCTTCCCCTCTCAATCTGTTCCTGAAAATACTCAGTCAAATGCGTCAAGACCATTTGAGGGACTGAAGACAGCGAGTCTGCCACTGAGGGCCTTCTCAGCCCCTCAGTGAACTGCAGAATCATGAGATCACTCTCGCTTTCTGCAAATTGTATGAGGTTCTCTCCTACTGTCCGAATAGTCGCGTGGACATAGGTGTCCTTGTCTCTATCAAACACCGAATCGAAAGAAGCCATTGCGTTTACTTCAGCCTCGGCTAATGCCGCCTTGATTAGCCTGTCTTTCGATTTGTATTTCCTGAACAGAGTCACCTCATTTACGCCAGCGTTTCTTGCGATTCTCCTTGTGGTTGTGGCTTTGTAGCCATGCTTCACAAGGAGGTTCTTGGCAGCTTCAAGGACTCTTTCCTCGACGGGTCTCATCTTATGCAAGTAAGTGCTTGCTTGCATAATAAGGATATCCCTCGGCGCACACAACCCATCTTGCGCTCTGCTAGCTGAATACTCCCCAAATGGATGCCTTTTGAAATAAGACAGTCTTTCAAAGCAATCCGCTCCGCCGGGAAGACACTCCTCCTCTCTGACGACTTTTTTATGAAGGAAAGTCCCAGTGGGAATCACACTCTGCGGATGTGATTTCATGAAACTGGACGCTACCAGAAAAATGACGATTGGGCTTTCGACGAAGTTGCCTTCTGATCCTTCCTTTGACCCGGAATACAGGAGAGCTCCCAGCAGAGGCTTCAATCTCTCCTACAGCGATACAGTCACGTCTCTCAAGAACGCTCTAAGATACATCCCTGAAGAGCTGCAAGAAACTTTGGCCCCGGAATTCTTGGAGGAGCTTGTAACCCGCGGTCGAATCTATGGATACAGGTATCGTCCCTCCGGACCTATCAAGGCCAAACCCGTGAACGAGTACAAGGGTATCTTAGAAGCTCGAGCGCTACAGCTAATGATTGACAATAACCTTGACTTCGACGTTGCTCTTTACCCATATGAGCTAGTCACATACGGAGAGAGCGGACAGGTCTGTCAGAACTGGATGCAGTATCAGTTGATCAGGAGGTACCTGGAAGTACTAACGGAAGAGCAGACTCTGGTTGTGAGCTCAGGCCATCCACTAGGTATCTTCCCGTCCAACAGAAACGCCCCGAGAGTGATTTCCACTAACGGTCTGATGGTCGGGATGTTTGACACTCCAGATTCGTTCCATAGAGCTGCTGCAATGGGTTCTACAAACTACGCCCAGATGACCGCTGGAGGTTGGATGTACATTGGTCCGCAGGGAATAGTCCATGGCACTTACATCACACTTCTGAACGCAGGGAGGCTGTATCTTGGTACTCCTGAGGACAAGGACTTGAGCGGAAAGGTGTTCCTGACGTCAGGACTCGGCGGTATGAGTGGTGCACAGGCCAAGGCAATCGAAATCGCTGGTGGAATCGGGATAATCGCTGAGGTTGACAAGAGCCGTATTGACACTCGTAGTAATCAAGGATGGCTTAGCAAGCATTCAGATAATCTTAGGAAAGTGTTTGAGTGGGTAGACGAGTATCGCGATACTAGAGAGCCTATCTCCATCGGTTAC
>JBHLPB010000054.1:0-11748 GCA_048939905.1 Promethearchaeota archaeon | reverse complement strand
GTCACGCTTTTATCGCCAGAAATCGCTTCGAGAGCGAGTTGAGAGGTGTCCTCAAACCTTGCGACCATTGGTGAGACTAATGGCATTCATTCAATTATCCCAATCATAGGGATGAGAGTAGGGTCGACTCGCCAACTTCTCCGATTGTATCGTTCGATTATGCCCAAAGTGACCGACAACCCTCATCAAGTGCCTGTCGACAGATCCAAAGGCGCATAGCACCTGAGGAGAGGAATTCGCAACTATGAAGCGCACAACCTTTGCACCTTGGAGAGTTGGCACAGCCTTGTATACAATGGCGAGCCTTCACCGGTCCGACCCGTCTGGCTCACCACTCTCTTTGACATCTGCGTGCTTGGGAGGCCTTCTCCAGCGGAGCCAAGATACTAGTCGATGCATTTGACCCGCGATTCTCATTCTGGATTGCTCACCTCACCCTCTCCAGTTTCATTACGAGTCTGATCCCTTTCAGATGCGGTTGAACTAGGCAGATTCTTCGACTGCTTGAGTCTTGACATGGCTCTACCCACCAACGACCTCATTGAATAGAGCAATGGTATCTCAACATAGTCCCTATAGCGCTCTCTTCCTTCTTCATCCACTGATACAATTCCTTCCACTTCTTCGGTTTCAATCTCGATTTCCTGTTCAAGTGGTTTCACGACTTGCACTATCACCAGGCCCAAAATGAAGAATATGGGCAGTGGAATGATATAGGACATGTCTGCAAAGGCATATTGGCTCCGCATTAATTCAATATAGACCAAAGGGACAAGCAGTCCAGCAATACCATAGGATAAGGTGCGGTATCGGGAGGCTCTTCCTCGGCAATAGCGAATCAAACTGTAGCAGAAAAGAACTCGGAACCCCGTGATAAGGAATTGGTCGAGTAGTTGCATCAAGCTGCGAGTGTTGAAGGTGATATCAGAGAAGGTCCCCTCCATAGGAATCCATGAGGACTGGTGGAATATGGAAGCCATGATTGAAACCGCGTAGTATGTATACTCATCCATTGACCATATGCTAATGATGACAACGTACGGAAGTGTGCACGCAGCAAGACACAGAACGTATCCTATGATTGAATATGTCGTGGAGGTCTTGAGTTGCCTTGCGTATCTTCGACCCTTGTTTCTGGGCTTAGTAGGAGATGCGGCAATCTTCTCAACACCGAACTGTGAGGTTTCTCTCGCGAGAATCGGTAGAAGGACGAGAAATATGAGAACCACTGATGTGAAGCTGAGCAGATCCGAATCTATGCCTAGCACAAGAGGTGCCCAGAAAATTGGAGGGAAAACATACGTGAAATAGGCAGCCAGTGATGCGGTTGAGAAGAGAGTTGCTAAGCCGATATCCCAAACTGACTTGCTTCTTGGTTCCCTTGATAGCCGATGGTTGAAGTAGATTGCCGGAATGCAGACAATGAGCGCGGCAACTATCGAGGGACTGCCCCGAATCCAGATATCCGGTTCAGTCCAATCGTTCCCGTTCTGATAGTTCAAAAGAATGCAAGTATAGGTGAAGTACTCTGTAGGATCACCGTGAAGAGATGAAAAGGAATTGGAGTATGACCACAATGGCATGAGCATTGTGAATAGAACGGCCAAGGCCATCTTTAGCCAGAATCTGACGTCTATCTCCCTCTCAAGGACGCGCACGATGATACCTTCAAGGTCCTTTCCTCAATCCATGGGAAAAGCACTATATCTGTTTCACGTCTTGAGGAAAATCGGGTGCTACTGGACAAGGTAACCGATTTCCGAAGGTTCGTGAGCGCTCGAAACCGATAATAGCCTCAAGACCTATGGAAGAAAGGACTCTCGATAGCAGTGGAACTCTCTCTAGAGAGAAAGGTCGTCACTTCAGATAATCGAGTCTAGTGGGTATTCTAGTTAGGAGATGTGCGAATTGGTGAGAAAACGGTGGATTGTCATCATCCTTCTTCTCCTATCCACTGCAGACCTATGTACGTCTCCCAAAAATACCTGGTCCTGTTCAGAAACGCAGGCTCGTGCGGAGTCAATTGCAGTCCCATCTGGAGAAGTCTATGATACGAGCTTCGTGAATGCCTCAGAGTCTACTTGGCAGAAGAGTTACTTGAATCACAGTCCTATCAGTATCAAGTCTGATGCAGACTTTGCAGCCCAGAAGGCGGCAGAGGGCTGGGCAGGAGACGGCACTCAAACCAATCCATATGTCATAGAGGGCTACAACATAACCCATAGTGGCATTAACCTTGAAGTCGTGAACGTCAGCTCCCACTTCATAATTCGAGATTGCCTAATATTGTCACCGGGGACTCCTCCTTTGGGAGGTTATGATACTGGAATCGCTATCGCCAACTCAAGCAACGGTATCATCACCAACAACGTAGTCCGTGACGGAACAGGTGCCGGGGTCTTTGTTGGCTGGACTGATTGTACAGTCGTCAACAATGAGTTCTACAACAACTCAATAGGAATTATGTTCTACAATTCGTCAGGCTCTGCCCTCTACAACGACATTGTTGAGAGTGGATATTTATGTGTCCAAGTCTGGGACTCAATTGACTGCAACGTGTCGTTCAACACAATGACATCCGATAACGATGGTGTCGAATTCTGGGATGATTCAGCACACTGCACGGTTACTCACAACGACATCGATTCTCAAGATGTTGGCATCTCAATATCGGGCAATGCAGACTCGCATGTCATTGCATTCAATGAGATTCAGGGAGGAAACATAGGCATTCTTGCTGAGGCAGGAGCGGGATGGATTACTGGCACCGTTCTCAACTGCTCTTTCCTTGAGAATACGATACGAAGCACATCTGGGGACGGAATCACTTCTTATGGGTGCCAATACTGCGCATTCACTTACAACATCATCATCGGTTGTTCTGATAATGGCATCACCTTCTATGGCACAGACCTCTGCACAGTCCTTTTCAATGAGATAAGAAACAATGGGGTCGGAATATCACACCAATCAGGTTTCGATAATGAGTTCTATGGCAATCTACTTGACAATTACAACGTCGATGCGATTGACAATGAAGCCGAGTTTGAAAACGTCTGGGATAACGGGGCTGGGATCGGCAACTGCTGGACCTATCCAGAATCGGGGGGTTCACACAATATACCCGGCAGGGCCAACAACGTAGACCACTTTCCACTTCTCAAAGAGGACAGCAACTTTAACCGGCCGACAATTGCTAGCACACCAGACCTCCTTACAGAGCTTGGTGAGAGTGCAACGTTAGTGTGGGTGGCTTGGTCGGGGCCTGGGACATATACTCTTCTCCTGGATGGATCAGAACTCGAAACTGACCATTGGGGAGGGTCAGGTGCCCTGAGTCACGAATTCGAACCGGGCACTCTTGGGATTTCCGAATTCACCTTCGTCCTATATGAGGAAACAGGAGATACGGCGACTGACACTGTGTTGGTTTCTGTGTTAGTTCCGCCAGAAACTGCTCAGCTTGTGATGTATTCGCTCGTTGGTCTGATGATAGCTGTTGTAGTCATTAGCGAAGTCAGTCGGGATGCGAGGTTCAAAAGACTCTGGCACAGGAGGAAACTTGTGCTCTAGAGTACCATATGTCACTGAGTTCAGAATACTCCTTCACCATCCCGAGAATGGGTTCTGCAGGCACCACCAAAGTATCAGCAACGACTAGCACAACAACAGACACTACTGCGACTACTGCTGGCTAAGCCGAGTCACCAATACGCTTTAAGCGGGCAACGCCTGTGCCTTCGAGATGGTAGAAATGTCAAAGATCAGAGTTACAGTCGAGAGGATAGATGGCCACTGCAATCTCCCCGTACTAGTGGGCGACCATTTCTTCGTTGATGGTTCAAGGCTGACTGTTCCTGATGGAAACAATGTCTGCATATGGGCACTGCAGAGTATGATGCCAGTGTTCCCAATCATGGATGTGAGAGAAACCCTGCCTGACGAACACTGGGTCAAGAAGGTGAAGCACTTCACATGTCCAGACCCAGAAGGAAAGGTCATCTTCAGGCTCGAGACTGAGGAATAGGCTGCCGTTGATGCCATCATCATAGCGAGGAGTGCCAGTATGATACGCGTCGACATCAGCAGATGCACGGGATGCAGGAGCTGTGAAACCGCATGTGCGTTCTTTCATACTGGCAAGGTAAGCAACCGTCTTGCCCGAATCAAGGTGATGCACCTGTATGAAACTGGAGTTGATGGACCAGTGGTTTGCATTCAGTGCAGAGAGAAGTACTGCCTCGAATGCCCTGTCAATGCCATTACCGTCGGTATGAACGGCGAAATTGTTGTGGTCCCCACAATCTGCAATCTATGTGGCTCCTGCGAGCGCCAATGTCCAATGGGTGCAATCGAACTACATGGCGATCTTGTCTATGTGTGTGACCTATGTGGTGGTCGTCCCAAGTGCGTGGACGCCTGTACTGAGGGGGCAATTGTTTATGCACCTGGCACTGGGAATAAAGCGACTCTTGCTGATCTGAAGCAGCCAACCGAGAAGATGAATACCAGCGAGAAGAGGCGCATCTATGTTGGACAACTAGGGAGTCTGCTGAGATCCGACTGGAGGGAGAATCGTGGCTAGGTACGGCTATGGTGGAAGGATTCTCCGAGTTGACCTAAGCGATAGGAGTTTCAAGATTGAGAAAGGCAACATGTCCTGGTTCAAGTCGGTCATTGGCGGAAGGGCTGCCAATACGAGGAGGCTCTACGAGGAACTCGATACAGAATGTGATCCCTTGGGTCCCGAGAACATCATCATCTATGGAATTGGACCCCTGACTGGTTCGTTTCTGCCTGCATCCGCCTACTATACAGTAACTGCCAAGTCGCCCTTGACAGGGATTCTTGGAGACTCCGCAGCAGGCGGCCAATTTGCGGCTGAGATGAAGCTGACGGGCTTTGACCAGATCATCATCACTGGAGAGTCTGAGAAACTAACGTATCTTATGGTAACGAATAATGGTGTGGAGTTCGTAAAATGTCCAGAGCTCACTGGAAAGAACATAGTCGAAACCACGATCGCCGTCAGAAATGTCCAGCGAGATCATTCCATAGAGGTTGCCGCA
This sequence comes from Promethearchaeota archaeon, assembly GCA_048939905.1. Lineage (GTDB taxonomy): Archaea > Asgardarchaeota > Thorarchaeia > Thorarchaeales > Thorarchaeaceae > SMTZ1-83. The sequence continues at coordinate 6,679 of JBHLPB010000054.1, read as the reverse complement.
ATTGGCCCTGCCGGCGAGAACCTCGTTCTATATTCCGCGATCGTATCCAGTGGAAACAGGGTCAACGGCAGAACAGGCATGGGTGCCGTGATGGGTTCAAAGAAGCTCAAGGCTCTGGCGGTCAGGGGAATGGGGGTGGTGCAGGTTGCAGACCCCTTGGCTTTCAAAGAAGAAGTAGCTCAGATGCGAAAGGCAATACTAGAGCATGGTGAATACAAGAAACGGTACCGATTGGGCACCACTATGCTCATGAGCGACTTGAACGGGATTGGCATCTTGCCAACCAACCACTTCCAGGATGGAGTCTGCTACTATGTAGATGACATCTCAGGAGAACGCTTGGCCGATGAGTTCAAGGTGAAGAACAAGGCTTGCTTCAACTGCAACCTTCATTGTTCGCGGTACTATATCTCTGGAAACCACGAGGCCGAGGGTCCCGAGTTCGAAACTCTCTGCAGTTTCAGCTCACGATTGGGAAGCTCGGATTTGCCCTTCGCTTTGGAGATGAATGCATATCTAAACCAGATGGGGCTTGACTCGATCTCGACATCAGAGGTCATCGGATGGATCGTTGAATGCCAGGAGAAGGGTCTCATCAGTCCAGAAGACCTTGAAGGATTGAGCATCACCTGGGGCGACGTCGACATTATTCGAAACCTGGTCAGAAAGATAGCTCACCGAGAAGGAATCGGTGAAAGACTCGCAGACGGTGCAACAAAGCTGTCAAGCGGATTCAGCGAGGAAGCTCAGAAGCTGGTGATGCAGGTCAAAGGTCTTGACATCATATGTGGAGACCCCCGGGGAATCAAGGCCTACGGCCTTACATACGCAATAGCTTCTCGGGGAGCAGATCATCTTCGAGCAGAGCCCTATTTCGAACTGACAAATCGTGTGGAAGAAGCGAAGAGGCGATTCGGCACCGAAAAGGCTGCTCTGAGGATGGACGAGGAGGGCAAGGCTGCACTCGTGACCTACTCAGAGAAGATCGCACTGTTGACAGACTCGATGACGATGTGCAAGAACATCGGTCTCTGCATGGACATACTGAACTTCGATAACGCTTCTGTGCTTCTCAAGGCTGGCACTGGCATAGACTACACCCCTGAGCAACTCCAGAAGCTGATGAACGATTCTGTTGACCTTCAGTTCAAGCTTAACCGTGAGTTCGGTCTAACGAGAGAACACGACACTCTGCCGGAGCGATTTAGGAGCCAAGCTCTAACAAGAGGCCCCACAAAGGGTTCCACTGTGGACATCGCCCGCATGGTGAACGAATACTATAATCTCCACGGATGGGAGTAGTGGCCGAGCAGTCTTAACCTATCACCCTGACTCCAGTCTAATCAGCGGGTTGGAAATTCAATGCGGAACATGTCGTGACCTGTTTCGCCGTCCACGACCAGCTCTATGGATCCACCATAGGATTCAACAATCCTATGAGAGAGATAGAGCCCTAGACCCTTCCCATTTTCCCTCGTTGTGACACCTTTCTCAAAGACACGAGGCCTCACTGATTCAGGTATTCCTGGGCCACTATCTCGATACTCAATATCGAATGAGTTCTCTTTCATCCACACAGAGATTGTCACATCCGATTCGGGACCTGCATGTTCAGCAGTGTTTCTCAACAGATTCTCAATCACCAAGGGTAGAAGAATACCCAGATTGACTCTGGTAGTGTCAACCCCTGGCCAGACCTTGATATCAACTTTCATTCCTGGGAATGCCTGTTCAGCATTCGCGGCAATCTCTTGGAGAGCGGACAAGAAGTCGAACTCACGCCGCTTTCCAACCGACGAGAAGAGTTTAACGACATTTCCCATTCGGTCGCTGACTGCCAGTGCAGTTTCCAGATTCTGTGAGTTTCTTGGACTCAACTCATCGGTGACCTCTAACAGTTCCACGGAACCCCTGAGAACCTGCATGTCGTTACCCAAGTCGTGAGTAAGTACTGACGTATATACCTCGAGCTCTCTCTGCCTCAGTTGGAGGTCATCTTGGCGATATTCGAGCTGGGTAATATAGTAATTCGTCATCCATGTGAAGAAGAGAACGAGAAGTGTCAGAGCGGCCTGGTCAAAAATCGGCTCAACAGCCATCATGAAGTCTAGGGCCGGATGAAAGTAACAGTAGACTAGCAGTAGAAATGTTTCACAGGTGATTAGAAGCCCCTCCAGTACTGTTGTCAGGAATTGACTGCCGATGAGAGCGGCAACTAGCGGCCAGACTACTATGTTGAATACCACACGCATAGGGTCCCACTGCGCACTGAAGGTTAGGAACAGGAAAGGCATCACTGCCAACACAAGAGTCGTAGCGATGCCTGCAAGACGGACATACTTTGTTCTACTCATCAAGTAGATTGAAAACGAATGCAACGCCAACGCCAGATAGACGGGTTGATTGTCAACTGTGTGTCCCTGAAGACCCTGAAGGATGGCGAATACGATCATCATAAGAATCAGAGACAAGGACAGGAATCTTGCCTTTACCTTGAGTGCATCGTTCAAAATCGCATCAGAAGGCTCGGTCAGGAGTTGGGCGAATCTTTGGACCATGCCGGGTTGGGTCTGCCCGTCTTGAGGGCTAGTTGTATCTCCAGGGGCCATCTTGAGTATTTCCACACGTTCCACTTAGACTAGAGTTCTTAATCAAGTGTCATTTGAGGAGGCTAGTTATATTCATTCCTCGGTTGTCCAGTCTGTTTGACTAGTTGGTGCGAAGGCTTTTCACCTCGGTAGTCATCACAACAAGCTTGGATTTGATTGAATGACACTGGACGTCAAGGCACTCAGAAAGGAGTACGAGGGACCACACTGCCTTCTCACAACATCGGATGGTCTTACATTGTTCCTGAGGAAATGGGAGAGTCAATCTGAAACTCCTCGGAAGTCGGCTGTTCTAATACTCCATGGCATCACTGCGCAGAGTGGGCCCTACTCCGTACTAGCTGAACCTTTGGCTGAGCGGGGTTTCACCGTGTATGGTCTAGACTTGCGCGGTCACGGCATGTCCGATGGGGGTCGGGGTGACTGTCCAAGCAAGGACCGATACATGAAGGACATCTGTCATGCGATGGATCTCGTGAGTCAGTATCACGAGGCGACGGTGGTTATTGGTCACAGTCTAGGTGTGCTTTCAACAATCTTTGCAATGAATCATTGCTTAGACAAGATTGACGGGGCGGTGCTTCTAAGTGCCGGTCGGTCTCTGAGGCCGGGGGCGACTAGAAACTTGTCACCCATTCAGAAGGTCAGAATAGCCGTCAACTCGACATTGTCACCGGGCAAGCCGGTAATCAAGTATGAACGAGAAGGAATGGTGGGACTGGACGACCCTCTGTTCACCTTCAAGTACTCCTTGCGTTTCATGAGGCTAGTAAGCTTTGATACAGAGAGGTTTCCAGAGAAGCTCGACTTCCCGGTGTTTGTTGGGATTGGTGACTCGGATGAGGTCTTCTCGGTGGATTCTTGCAAAGAACTATACGAAGAGATTCCTGCTGAATCGAAGGAGTTTCACATTGCGAAGGATGCAAAACACGCTGAGTTTCCTCATGGTTCGTGGAGTCCTGTGTTCACTTGGATGGAGAAGAACTTCTACTAGTCGTGTACGAGATTTGGTAGTCTAGGTTGTGCTCACTACCTCCTCGGACAGGTCTCTACTCAGCTAACATCTCCTCGAGTCGCGACCGCGTTGGAGGTGTTAGGACTGTAGCAGAGTAATAGATCATAGTGCTGACTGTTGCCACACCCGGGAACTTCTTGATAGCGCGTGATATCTTCTCAATGTCAAAGAGGTGGTCAACCATGAAAACGCTGAACATAACGGGCTCGATGGCAGAAACATGGGAATAGAAGTACTCAAGGGAATAGTCTTCTCGGATTCTGCGGTCAATGTCATCCGACTTGGCTTGTCGAGAATCATACTCGATTTTCGCTATGAATGCCATGCTGTCGCCCGCGTTGGGGTTCCAGATGAAGCTGAAGTCGAATGCGTCGCTGTCAATGAGCTCATCCACCAGCCTTCGTACTCTGCGCGCTGTTAGACCCGAGTTCCTAGAGATATCGCTTACTGACATTCTTGGATCTTTCGCCAACGACGAAAGCACACGAAGATGAAGCGAGTTAAGCTCTATCTTCTTGCCAGGACTAGTAGTCGTGGGGTGGACCTTGACATCGCGCACACCGTTGACCTGACGGAGGAAGGATGTCAACTCTAGGAGACCCGGTGCACCTATGAACTCGGCATGGAGAACATAATCTCCAGTGGTTAACGGAAGTAGGACGAATACCATGTCGTTGCTGCCCAGCTCTTCAACCAGCTTCTCGTCATCCTGGCTTCCATCGGTCGCTACTTCTATGAATGCGAATTGGGCGTCTAACATGGCAGGCTTCATTCCGAGGTACCATCCCTTTATGAAGCCAGTTTCCACCAACTTCTCAACTCGTTTCTTTGCTGCGTTCGCGCTGAGTCCTAGTCTGTCACCTAGATACTTGTATGAGTAGCGGCAATTTGCGGCAAGCTCCTGCCAGAGCTTCTTGTCAATCTCGTCCAAATCAATCTCCCGCACGAATCTAGTTTCCTTGATGTCAGGAGTCGCTATCTCGCTAATAAGCTCAGTGACACCATCCTCCGAATGCAGCGATGCTCCGTAGGCGGCGAGGTCACGAACTGTGAGAAGGTCTCTGGATTGCAGCGTCAACCATGGGCATTATTTGATCCCATCTGTAGTGTCTCATATCGATGGCGTGATGCGGGCACCCCGCAGCACAGGTGCCACATCCCTGGCAAAGCTCCTTTGTGATAACCATTGCCTCCTCTTGCAGACTTGGAGCCTCATAGGGGCAAAGGTCACTACAGAGTTCACATTGAGTACACTTGTCAGCATCAATCTCAGCATAGATTGGCTCGATATTGAATTGACCCGACGAGATTAGAGACTGCGCCATAGCGGCAGCAGCCCTTCCTGTTGCTACAGCGTTCCTGATGTCCATTGGGCCAAGGCATGCTCCTCCGAGGAATATGCCATCCTTGAATGATTCAACCGGACGAAGTTTCGGATGTGCGCATAAAAAGAACCCTGACTTGTCAATGTTGACACCGAGTCTTCGCGCTAGGTCAACAGTATCAGGTTGAGGTCGCGTTGCAGTTGCCAGAACAACCATGTCATACGTGAACGCCGTATTGGTCCCAGTGTATAGGTCCTCCGCAAGTACACGGACACCTCCGGTAGATGGGACCTCTTCAAGCTCTGAGGCCCTCCCCTTAATGACTATGACACCCATTTCGAGGGCTCTCTGGTACAGGTCTTCATATCCCGGCCCGTGGGTTCGCATATCAATTGCGTAGATGTTGACCTCAGTATCAGGATACTTCTCTTTGATCTGCGTGGCCTGCTTCAAGGAGTTCTCGCATCCGTAATAGCAGCAATAGTCACAATTCAACCTGGGGTCTCTCGACCCAACACACTGGAGGAAGGCAATCCTCTTCGGGGTCTTGTGGTCACTAGGTCGCTTGACCTTACCATCAGTCGGACCGGCTGCATTAGTAATCCTCTCGAACTGGGCGTTTGTGATGACATTGGGAATCAAGCCATATCCATACTCTCTGGTGTCGTGGGGCTCATATGACTGACCACCAGTGGCTACGACGATTGCACCAACATTGAGCTCGATCATCTCATCCTCCATGAGGTGGTCGATGGCATCAGGTTCGCACTTATCAATGCACATCTTGCACTCGCTACAGACTGCACAGCTCAAGCAGCGTTCGGCTTCTAAGGACGCGGCCTTCTTGCTGAATCCCAGCTCCACCTCATCGAAGCTGTTCTTTCTCCTTGTCTTGCTGATAGTTCGAATCACTGCTCTTGGCTGTGGGTGATAGTCCCTTCGGTCTACCTCATCTGGCGATACTACAATTGATTGTCGTTCACGTCCCTCTAGTAGGTCGAGTCCGCTCAGGTGCCTATCAATACTCTCCGCAGCTTCCTTCCCGTGTGCCACGGCTTCAATGACGCTTGAGGGACCCGTGACGACATCTCCTCCTGCGAAGACACCTGGAAGATTTGTTTCCAGCGAAACCTCATTGACTCGTAGTGTTCCCCACGGATTGGCTTCCAAGCTCTCAAGACCGGACAAGTCCGTCCTTTGTCCTATCGCGATGATGACAGTATCGCCCCGTACAGTGGGACCTGATTCCTTTGAGAATCTTGGAGCGAATCTCCCGTCTGAGGTATAGACAGAAGTGCAAACAGTAGTGGTCAGTCCTGCAACTTTCCCATTCACATCAACAATCCTGGCTGGGCCGAGCGAGCCAAGTATCTTCACTCCCTCTTCCTCTGCAGCCTCAATCTCCCAGTCATGCGCCGGCATTCTATCTCGCGATGTCAGGTCTCTTGTTTCCAGACATACCAACGTGACTTTCTTGGCGCCCAGCCTAAGCGAAGTTCTGGCACAGTCAATTCCCACATTTCCCCCACCGATTATCACAACGTTCTTTCCGAAGGCCTTGGGCTTTTTGCCTTGTTTTGCGTTTCGTAAAAACGGGAGTCCGTAGAGGACCTCTTCATGTTCAGCTCCCTCGAGTTCCAGTTTCGCGGGCTCTTGTGATCCCACCGCGACGTAGACTGCATCAAAGTCCTTCCGAAGCTGGTCAAGAGTGATGTCTGTCCCAATCCTCG
>JBHLPB010000053.1:0-11855 GCA_048939905.1 Promethearchaeota archaeon | reverse complement strand
ATCACACCTGACATCAGAGAGGCGGCAGCTCTTGCCGTACAAGGCGCCGTCTTCATGATGGTTTCTCATGGTGTGATTATCTCGGTGATGTTCATCATGGCAGGCTTGTTGACCTACACGGCAGGCTCGAGACAGATTCCTGACGTCCAAGGTCTCATGGCCAAGGCCCCTAGGCTGTCTGCGGTACTCATCCTTGCTTCATTTGCAGCATTTGGCCTGCCAGGATTCAGCGGCTTCATTGCAGAGGCCCTTGTTCTATTCGGTTCCGTCAATATCTACATCTGGTCTGGCTTGATTGCCTTCGGGATATTCGTCACAGTAGGTTATCTTCTGTGGACACTGAACCGAATCGTGTTCAGTGATCCTGACCCCGAGAAGGAGGTCACAGATGCTCCTTGGAGTGACTTGGTGGCACCAATCCTGATGATGATTCCAGTGTTGATCTTGGGAGTTTGGCCTGACTTGATTCTAGACCTCGTGGTTCCTGTGGTCATATCCATGCTAGGAGGTACTCCATGATGTTGCAGTTTGAACAAATCACCGCCTTCATCAGGTCAATACTGGACCCATTCGCGAGCGTTCTCGCCAACTACATTCCTGCAGACTGGATTGCCTCATTACCTGCATTGACACTCGTCGTGTTTGCCTTCCTGTCCCTGATAGTTGGAATGCGCAGAAGTCCTCTCGTTGTCAGTTTCATCGGTGTGATTCTGGCTGGTCTAGAAATGGTTGTCTTTGAGTCGTCAACATATGGTTCCTCCTTTGGAGGACTCTTCGTCAGAGATGCATTTGGAGACTTCTTCATATGGATCATTCTGATTGTGGCGTTCTTTGTCCTTCTGTCGTCCACAACATTCGGTGGCGACAAGGGCGCCTACAACTTCCTCTTGCTGGTTTCATTTGCGGGCGCAATCTGGGTCGTCATGGCAACGGACCTTGTCGCACTCTTTGTGTCTTGGGAGCTGATGAGTACGCCAACATATGTACTCGCTGCTCTAGGTCCACATAGAGGTGCAATAGACGGCGCGATCAAGTACTTCGTTATGGGGCTGCTATCCACTACTCTCATGGTGTTCGGGATTGCTCTTGTATACGGAGTCGCAGGAGCCACAAACCTTGGTTTGGTCGCGAGTGCCCTGAGCTCCGTGTGGGCAACCGCGGCCCCCGAAGCATATACTGTTCTTCTTGCCCTGGTGATGTTTCTGATAGCGTTCGGGTTCAAGGTCGGGGTCTTTCCTGGGTGGATGTGGGTCCCTGATACGTATTCTACTGCGGACGGAAGCGTAACTGGCTATCTTGCTGGTGCAACCAAGAAGACTGGAATAAGTGCTCTTTTGAGAATACTGGCGGTGGCATTCGTGGTGGCTCGTCTCGAGTGGATGCCCTTGATTGTGGCTGTATCTATCCTGACTATGGTTGTCGGGAACGCTCTGGCTTTGGCTCAACGCAACATAATGCGGATGCTGGCCTACTCATCAATCATGGTCATGGGGGTGCTGTTTGTAGGAGTGGCCGCCGGAACTCAATACGGGGTCGCGGCGGCGATGTTTTCTGCCTTTGCACACGCACTGATCAAGACCGGGGCCTTCATACTCATCTGGGCTATGGCTATCAGATTGGGAAAGGAGATTACCTACGATGACCTTGCCGGTCTGAGCAGACGGTCTCCAGTGTCAGCTGCACTTCTCGCAGTATTGATCTTTGCCTTGGCCGGAGCGCCGTTCACTGCTGGTTTCTGGTTCAAATGGTTCTTGATTCCAGCAAGCGCGGTTGAGGTTGGACTCTGGTGGGTTGCACTCATTGCAGTGCTCAACTCGGTATTTGCACTTGGCTACTACCTTAGAGTCCTTCGCTACTGCTACTTTGTAGAACCACACGACGACAAGACATTCAGCCTGGCTAGGGGGCCAATGCTAGCAGTCATTCTGGCTGTCATTGGTACACTGATAATCGGTATCGTTCCAAGCCTTGTCTTGGACTACGCCTTCAATGCTGCAGCATTGTTTGCGGTACCATAGGTCTAGTCAACCGCGTTCCCAATTGTGCTGTCTGATGTGGCACACTGAGATGACGGACTAGAAAAAGGGCAGGTTACCAATTAGAAAGTGACTGTGGAATAGGAAACTCCTCTGGTTAAATACCTAGACTGATGATGTAGTTAGTGTGTGAAAAGCATCGGGCAATTCATTCCAACCTTAGGCCAAATCCCTGTCGGAACTATTGTCGGATTCCATTGCCCTTCACATGATGCAGTCACCTCCATGAGCTATGGGGTGAGATATCTCTCCTCACCTACAGTGTAAGAAAACGAACGTGCAGAGTCGCAGGTTGCTATCGACCTCGATTCAGTGAGGGGGTGGGTTGGCCCGCTCCCTCACATCCCCAGCTTCTCTATGGTTTCACACTACTTTGTCATCTGAGCGATACCTATCGACTGCTTTCTGGATAAGGTAAGCAAAGAGATCTTCAACATTCTCCCCCGTCTTAGCTGAAGTCTCGATATGAGTAACGTTCAACCACTTCTCTATCATTTCTCCAGCTTGGGGTGGCACAACTCTGTCTTCCCTGTCAATCTTGTTTGCCACGACAGCTACGACTGCGTCAGGATTCACCCCTATGAATGCCTTGTACCATTCATAGACGTTCATGAAGGTCACGGGCGCTGTGACGTCGTAGACTATGAACGCCATTGTGGCTCCCGCCATGTAGCGTAGCCTTAGCTCCCGGAAGGACGGTTGGCCTCCCAAGTCCCAGATTACGATTTGTGCTGCTGCTTTCTTCCCATCCTCTGTTTCTACTTCCATGTTCTTGATGGCTAGGCTCGCGCCCATAGTTGCCTGATATGTTTCGCCGAAGCTCCCCTCCGTATATCTCATGATAGTGCTGGTCTTCCCTGTGGTTCCATCACCGAGAGAGACCATCTTGAACATATACAGAGGCTTTCTGGATTCCAATTCTACTCCGTCCGAATACGTACAGATATAGACCCACCATCTGGCATATAACACTTCAGTGGATTATCGTTGGCTCTAGATTCGAACACAATGGTCGTCTTGTGATTCTGGTGCATCATAGAACATCTGTCAGCTTCAGCGTGCTTGCAAGGGCGTTTGCAGCTCTTTCGGGGTTTGAGAAGACAGGTATACCCCCTTTCTCCAGAATTCCTCTTCCGGTAGGAGGCTTGCACACTGGTGAGTTGAGGACAGCAACTACTGTCTTGTCTGACTCTGATGCTATCTCCACAATGGCTTCTACCGGCATGGCTCCTCCAATCTCTTCCTGATAGTTGGGCGAGAACATAATCATCACAGAATCATATTGAGGTTCCTTCATGACTAGCTCGTAGGCTCCTGCGAAGATGTCGGGTCTTGCCCATCCCTGGGCCAATAGGTCGACGGGGTTCGTGATGTCGATTTCGACAGGCATCTCAAGCATGTCTTGAATCGCTGCAGAGGTTTTCTCTGCTGGCGGAGGAAGTTGAGCCCCCCTCGTTTCAAGAATCTGTGCGGCGATAAGGGCTGGTCCAAGAGTATGGGTCACAATTGCCACACACTTGTTGGTGGGCCGTTTCTTCGAGAATCCCAGTATCTTTGCTGTGTCAATCATTTGAGAAACCGTGCCCACTTCAATCCCGCCGGCCTGTCGAACTGCGGCACTGTACAGCTCATGCCGTCCGGCAAGGCTGCCTGTGTGGCTCATCGCTGCTTGTTTTGCGACTGGAGTGGTTCCAACTTTGTACATTATGACTGGCTTTGTTTGTGTGGTCTTTCCCATCTCCTGATACATTTCCCTTGCTCTTTCTGTGCCTTCGACAAACAGACAGATGACTTTGGTTTCCTTGTCTTGCTGCAAGTATCTGAGCATATCAGGGAAGTCAATGTTGACTCGATTGCCCACGCTGGCGTACTTCGCAACTCCCAGGTCCGCGTCCGCCGCCGAGTAGAGCATCAGACCTGTGACTCCTCCACTTTGACTTACAAACGAAACTGACCCGCCCGACACTATTACTGGATGTGGGAAGAAGGTTGCATTGAGACCTCTCCTGACGTTTCCAGCCCCCAAACAGTTCGGCCCTATGACCGCGATATGCCCCTCGTCTGCAACAGCCTTGACAGCTTTCTGATGCTCCTCACCGATTGGGCCGAGCTCCTTGAAACCAGCAGAGAAGATGATAGCTGCCCCGACGCCTGCGTTTGAGCAATCGGACAGCGCTGAGAGGACCTGCTTCGGACCAAGAGCGATAATGGCCAAGTCGATCTCTTCTCCGATGTCGACGACGCTCGGAAAGCAATCCATCCCGCCGATCTTCGCATGACGTGGGTTCACTGGATACTTCCTGCATTTGTAGCCGTTCAGCGAAAGAAGACTCAGAGACCCTAGCTTGTCCGGCTTCTCGGATGCTCCCACTATTGCGATGCTCTCAGGGGCAAAGAGTCTGTCAAGCGACTCAATCTTCCAATCCTCCAATACGGTACCTCCATTGGATCGTATCATCCACCATGTATCAGTAGGTTATCGGTGCTATGCCCTTCACTTATCCTCTGTGGTTTCAACCATGCGACGGATGTGGTCCATTGCCAATACCCTCAGTCCCTTGGCTGCCTCCTCATAGTCAACAAGTGTGATTGTGTCCACATCATTATCAGTGGCACATTTCAACATGAACTCCTGAATAAGCCGAGTTGCCTCGAATTCTCTCTCCCTATCTTCAATATCGTCTGAAACTGTCTTCAACCCACTTGTACCATACTTCGCAAGGAACATCGTCTTGTGCAAATCTGATCGTGGGTTGACAAGCACCTCTAGAACACCGGCACCAAGATCTTGGAAGTCACCCGGAACCATGTGTACCCCTTCTACGATTGCGTCTGCCCCTTCTTCAAGCACTCTGCGCACGGATTCAGTGACGGTGGGTCTGATGAGCTCACATTGTGCGAGGAAGCCCCTAACCATGGAGGGAAGGTCTTTCGGACCTGACTGTCTATGTTCATGAGCTTGGTAGGTGTGGCAGTACAGTTCCGGGTGTTGTTCTGGTGTGTGCAGCCCCCTCAGGATCTGCCTGACTGTATCTGTGCTGATTATCCGCGTGGCGGCAAGATTCGCAATCAAGTCCAGTGCGAGCATTGACTTGCCTGTGGCAGACGCTCCTTCCAACACTACGACAATTGGTTGAATGTCTGTGCTTCTTCTCAACGTATCGTACTGTGCGAGTGTATCAAAGTTCTCTATGATGTTCGCACCCGATGACTCAATCAGTTGTCTACAAGTTTCCACCAGGACCTCGTGAGTGGGAATCTCACCAGAGCTGGAGAAGTGCCGTTCTAGCTCCATCATGGTCTTATTTGCTTCAAGGACAGAGAGTCCGCTCAGTCGGAGCCTGCCTTTCAAAGCTGTCATGGGATAGGGCATTTCTGCACCATGATGATTGATTCTCATAGGGACACTTCTGAGAGATGTCAGTCCTACTCACATCATGAGTACCGGCTCAAAAGGACTTCCATGTACAGTATCCCTTGCCTTCTCGGCCTGGATCCCCACGAAAAGACCTACCGCTCTTGGTTCTGGGTCTCTTGCGTCGCGGTGCTAGTCCCATGAAGGGCATGCTCATGTCCACAGATTCATTGACAAACTCAACGGGACGCTCCGCCTCTACAATCTCTCCTTGGCGGCCCATCGCCAATTGCATGCATTCATCGTACACAGTCACCCTGCCTCCTCGTAGGAGGTACGACCCGCCAACTTCGACGTATTCCTTGTCAAGGTTCCAAAGCGTTAGCGTGATTGTCCCTGTTGGATCTCCGACCACTGCCTCTGTAAGAAGGTGCTTTGTACCCCACTTTCGTGAAGTAACTGTTCTTGGTTCTTCCATGGATAGGACTCTGAACCGTACCGTTATGTGGCTGCATTCCGGAGTGATTTCTGCTATGTAGGTCACGTACATAGAATTGCTTCGTCGTGTTCGACTATCATTTGCTTGACTCAAGTCATCTCATCCAGGAATACGTACACCATGGATGCTAAAGAAGACCTACCGATTTGCGAGGTTTGTCTAGTACTATTCATAAGTCAGTTATGCCTCTTTACACTCAGACTGGCTTGGAGTCAGAGTATCAGAGCAAGTAGCACACCTTTCAGGGGCTCAGCACGATGACAACCATTGTCTTCATTGTGGATGACGAGAAACCGGTAGTTGATGTACTCAGTCAGTTCCTCGAAAGATTCATCGATGAACTTGAGGTGGTGTCGGCTCAGAACGGAGAGGAAGCGATAGAGAAGGCGACTGAGCTGGCCAAAGAGAACAGACTTCCGCATATCACACTAATGGACCTGAAGATGCCTGTCATGGATGGAATCGAATGCACCAAGAAGCTGACTGAGTTGGGGGTCGAGAACGTTCACATTCTTACGGCGCACGTCGACCGGGACCTTATTGGCCGGGCGGTCTCTGTGGGGGCGAAGGGGCTCTTGATGAAGAGCGAAGGTCTGAGGACAATAGCCACCAAAGTCACAGAGATGGTTCGCGGTGTCCGACAATCAACCTAACGGACACGTCAAGTGGAGTATCCATCTACACAATGCTTTTCTTATCTAGACTTGTTAGTGTGCTTCCGTAGCATTCAGGGTGAGGAATTCAGGATGCCCCGCTATCGCCGTAGAACAACAATCTTCTCTGTGGCCGTCTTCGGAGCGCTGGTTCTCTTGTGGAGCGCATCTTTGGCCGCAGCGCAACCTCCGAATTGGTTTGGTGACGACCATCTTCATGCGTTGGTAGAAATCAACGGAACTCCGATCACACAGACCAGTCAGGCTGAACCTGTTGAGATAAGCCTCGAGACCAACACTAGTGTGTACATACGGATTGATGTGGTGGGGTCAGCTGCGATTTTCAATCTGAATGGCACCATCAGTTTCTTCTATCAGAGCTTCAAGATATTCGAGCTCTACTTGGCGCAGAATGAAACTGTGGCCTATTTGGCACCTGCTGACCCTATAGTACCAGTCGAGGCCCTGGTAGACTTCGGTGCCTTACTTACAACCTCCATTGCAGGACTTGAAGTAGATCTAGTCACTGGGCAATTTGAAGCATCAGTCAGCATGCTGTACTACCTCGAGGGTGAAACTGTAGGTGTGGATGCGCCGCATCGAATTGAACAACCTTTCTACCTGCTTATCCCTTCGAGTAGTCCTCTTGATGCCATAACTTCCGTCGCAGGTGTAGCGACCGCTGTAGCTACGGGTACTGCAGTTATTGGAGTCGGGGCCAACTTCAAGAATCTATTCGACGGCCTGAGCACGGCCCACAAGATTCGGTCGATACAGAAGAAAGCCTCTGAGATACGTTCACTGCCCGATCTTACCGTCCTGGGAGCGCTTCCTGCACTGTTCTCGGTCGTAGCAGGGATGGTCAAGGTCAGGAAGAAGAAGGACGAAGAAGAGCCGGAGGCAAAAGAGGGAGTGAGTGAATATATCGTTCGTCAGCGTGTTCGTGCGCTGGCTCATGACGCTTGGCGCCATGACACATGTCCTAGCTGCAAAGCCAAATGGCGAGAAAATGCCACAAACTGCAAGAAGTGCAAGATTGACGTAGACGATGCCAAGAATGCATATGCAGACCTTCTGGCCTCGAGGGTTGACCCAGCGCTAAGGGTAATGAGCAAGAAGAAATCCCTCTCTATTCGGAAACTCGCGAAGAGAACCAAGTCAAGCGAGTACAACGCTGGAGTAATCGGTGCTGCGATGGTCGATACCCAGGTGACTGAAATACAGAAGATCGAAACACCACTCCGAAGCTTTGTAATGAACATCGGCGGATTGGCCTTCCTAATCCTGACATGGCAGCAACTCCTTGGTGGGGCGGCCAGCCAGTTTCAGACCACTCTCACAGTAGTGGGAGGTGCTCTGTCTCTAGGTGTCATTGTCGCACTCTACTTCTCACGCAGAACTCAGATCCAGAAGCTCAGAGCGGAGCTTGACGAAGAGGAGATTTCGGTGGTTGACGAGCCTCCACCTGAGGCACGCACTGAGCCAGTTGAAGACGAGCCTTCCTATGAGGACTCTACGGAGCCAGAGGACACGTTTGATTCCGGCAGTGAAGCTGAGCCAGAGTACCACCCAGGGGAAACTGAATCAGCTGAAATGGTAGACGAAGGTCTGGATGAAGCCGACGAGGAATTCGAATAGAAGGAGTGACGATGGCCCTTGATGAGCCATCAACTCTCCATTTCTTTGTTCTCGGTCAGCTCACCAGCTTCCAGTCCATCATCTACAGCTGGGGTCACCTCAGCAGGCTTCTTCCCTCTAGCAGCACCCCTGGCCCTTCCAAACATCTTGATTATCTGCGAAGAGATGTAAGGTATTATTACAAGGAACACAACCGGCATGAGTACAATCACGCCAAGTGCATAGCTCTGCAGGAAGTCCATTGACATGACGGTCGCTGCGCCAACAACCACCAGAAACATCAAGAACTTGATTCTTATCGAGGAACTGAACCTGCCGATCATGGAAGTCTTTTCATCCTCAACGATGTTGGTGGGTGTCCCGGATTCTTCCATCCTCTCAATCTTCTTGATACCCTTACTCGCCTCTCTGTAGAGGTTCACCACCACAACAATAATCGAAGACACATATGCAGTGAAGATTGTGGTCATGATTGCAGGTACGCGTAGGTCCCCTATCGCAAAAGGCTGGTCTATTACATAATGTCTGAACCAGTCAATCTCTGTCCCATAAGAGAGTATCATTACAATGACCACGGGCACGAACACGAGGTGCCATAGTCCGAGAGCCATTCTTCTCCTGCTTAGGGCCCCTTTGATGAGAACCGCGGAGACTGCGTCTCTGTATAGCCAAAGCCCATAGAGAAGTACAGAGGTTCCTAGGAGCACGACTGTCAACACAAGGGCAAGTCCGTACTCTGCCATTGAGTAGTACATGTACGAACCTGCAAGTCCGATTCCGCTTGCCACGACTATCAGCATGTACAGCCGGTCCATACGCTTGACAGATTTCTGGAGCCCCTCCAAAGACTTGTCATCGACTCTAGTGGATGCTGCCAATCTGAAATAGACGAACATGCCGATAAGGCTCAAGATGAAGGACAGTCCCGCTCCGAGGCTGATTGACTGAGTTGACATTGCCAGGTCTGGAACCGCCGGGGAAACGGTGATTGTTTCCTCTTCAGTCTTGATTGCAACATGCTCGCCACTGGCTGTGATTGTCACTGTGAAGTCGCCGTAGCCCTCTGTCGTCGGGAGGTGCGCAAAGAATGCGTGGTACTCTCCAACGACATACGTTTCCAAGGCGGTAGTGATGGGCATGTTCATGAAAGAAACTGTTACGTCCAAGTCTGGGATGGGATTGCCATAGATGTCTTGTATCGCAATCACAACATCGAGCGGCTGCCCTTGAGTTGGAGTTTCCTGAGGTATCGTCACATCAAATACGAGTTGACCTGTTACTGTAAGTACACCCTGGACTGGATCACCAGTTTCAATATCAGGGTGATTGACTGAAATTGTGTAGTTGTATTCACCAGGTGCCCATCCAGATGTGGAAACTGTAGCTGCGTAATGACCAAGAGCACCTTCCAAAAGGCTGTATGACAGTGCTTTAACGAAGATGTTCACGGTTCCTCCTGACACCGGTCGACCCACCCAGTCTTGGAGTACAACCTCAATTACAGTCTGTCCTCCCTGTTCGATAGTCCAGCCCTGTGACGAAGTAATCTCGGCTGAAGACGCTGCATCAGCATACGTTCTGATATGGAAGATGTCTGACCATGGGCTGGCGTAGGTTGCATTTGCATAGACTGTGAAGTTATCCGGTCCTATGAGGAAATCAGCCAAGACACTTAGCACATACTCTGGCTCGCCGTCTGCATGGGTGGCTGTGTAGCGAGTCCCGTTTATCTCCACCGCCACGGACGTGCCGACGAAGACTGGTCCGTACTTGTCCTTGACGAATACTGAAACCTCAAAGCTACTTCCAGCTTCGACCCTCGTGTCATAGAATACGTTCGGGTCCAATTCTCCAAACACATCAAAACTGATTTCTTCAATGGTCAATCCGACGATGTGTTGTCTCTCAATTCTGATTTCAAACGTCTGGTTTCCAATGCCGATGTTTGCAAAGTGTGTGAGATTGTAGCACCCTGGTATTGAACTCTCGATGAGTTCAAATCCCGTTGGGCCGCTAACCAGCGTAACATGCGCCCCTGAAATTGCTGAACCATACTGATCAGTAATATTGAACCACGCTGATACCAACTCATCTTGTTGGACTACGGATGGGAAGTCAGTATACACTATCAGGGAAGGTGCTTCGATTCGAACATTGATCCATTTGAAATCGGCGAAACCCCCCGAACCAAATGGATGCGTTGCATATGCTTCGGCTTGATGGTTTCCTGCTCTTAGTTGTACTTCTGGATAGTACACCATGTAATGTAGTTCAACTGGCGTTGCAGTTTGTACCATTCCTGCAAGAATGACTGACACATTCGCACCTTCAACTAGCCTGTCAAGATTGTCAGTGACACTGACCATTATGGTCATATTGTCACCCTGACTTACGAAGGGCGGCGCTTCCATTGACACATGGAGTGGACTTCTCACCGTCAATACGTCAACGAAGAGTTCCCGATAGCTATGATAGTAGTCGTGGCTAATCGAGAGGCTCAGGTTGGCTACGCCCATCGGCCATGATGCAGTAGTTTCTCCCCAGTAATGCTGTTCCCACCCATTGTAGTATAACCCGAATGTGTGGATTGCTGGTCCTTCGGGAGTCAAGTACTGCGCATCCATGTAGACAGTTGCGTCGCTGATCGTTTCACCGTAGACGTTCAGCACTGTAACATTCATGTCAAAATGTTCCGTCTGGATGACGTCTGTCATCAGAAATTCCATAGTTGCGTTCAGGATATAGTGCGTGTCAATACTTCTTATGGCTCCCAGAGAATAGTCCGTTACGGTGGCGATTGGATAGGCAGCAATCTCATCTCCTGGGATTGAATCTATGTTTCCCAGAAGTAACGGGTTGTAGACCTCTCCAACTTTAACTATCCATTCTAGTGCTCCGGTGTACAACGAGTATTGTGTTAGATGTTCATCCTGGTCTGTGAACATGATGAACTCGTTTCGATTATCACCATCAAAGTCAGCTATTAGTGCGCTAAGGATTTGCGCAGTGGTTGCCGGTGATGACCACAGAGCTGTAAGTGGTAGGCTGAGATCAGTTAGGATTAGCTCCCCAGGTAGCTTCAGAATCAGTTCATCTGATCTATCTCCCCTGGCGTCGACTGGATACAGGAAGTAGATGGGTTGAGATAGCTGATAGACAGGTGTGTTGTTCACATTGATCGTTGAGCTGTCGAAAACATAGATACGTCCTGTTGGATCAGACCCGTTCCAGTAGGTGAATCCTGCCAAGAATTGATTCACACCTGATGTAGCATTATACATGGTATCAATTCCAGCAAACTCCATGTTTGGAAAACCAGCCAAATCTATGTCCAGCGAGTGCGAGTAGACTAGATCTGTTGTCAAGATGTCAATCTGAATGTTTCCCCTTACAACACCTATGTATCCATATGGAGAATCACTAGCAACCGAAAAGCCTCTGACTCCATATCCATTGACCAGACTGTTTGGAAGATCTACTCCTGTCCAAGTAAGGTCAGAATCCATCTTGATGACATTGTAAGGTTGGGTGTCTGATGCAATGAAGAACTCCTCACTACCATCCCCATCATCGTCGAAAACTCCCATGTAATTGAAGCTCTTGTATGGATATGGGATTGTACCGTTCCCCATCAGAGTAAAGCTACTCCCATGATAGACATGATATCTAAAGAC
>JBHLPB010000052.1:0-11890 GCA_048939905.1 Promethearchaeota archaeon | reverse complement strand
CTCATGCTACAGATTCACGAGAGCTGTGGTCACCCAACTGAGCTGGACAGAGTACTGGGAACTGAGGCCGCATATGCGGGTACAAGCTTCATGACACCGGAGCTCCTCAACGACCTACGGTACGGTAGTGAGGACGTGACACTGAGCGTGGACTCAACAGTTGAGGGAGGTCTAGGCACCTACGGTTACGATGATGAAGGAGTCAAGGCTAGGAGAGTAGAGCTCGTGAAGGACGGGCTCTTCGTTGGTTACCAAAGCTCCAGAGAAACTGCTGCCCAGGTGGGGCTTGACTCAAGCTCGGCGGGTATGAGAGCGGACAGCCCACAGAAGATACCGTTGATTCGAATGGCGAACATAAACCTAGAACCATCCGGTTGGAAACGAGATGAGATAATTCAGGATACTAAGAATGGGATTCTAATGTCCACAAACAAGAGCTGGAGCATCGACGACAAGAGAATCAACTTCCAGTTTGGTACAGAAATCGCTTGGGAGATAGTGAATGGAGAGCTGGGTCAGCTATACCGCAATCCCACGTACACGGGAATCACACCCCAGTTCTGGGGAGGTCTCGATGCTTCTTCAGAGGATGACTGGCGTATGTGGGGGACACCGAATTGTGGCAAGGGGCAGCCAGCGCAAATCATGTATGTGGGGCACGGATGTGGCACTGCGCGTTTCAAAGATGTGAGAGTAGGCATTATGAAGGAGGGGGCCAGATAGAATGAACCTCAAGACGAACCACCTTCTAGAGAAGGCGGGCATCGCACTAAAGGAGGCAGAGTCGCAGGGGGCCAGTCAGGCTGAAGTCGGCATCAGTCTTGTGAAAATGGCATTGACGCGTTTGGCCAACAGCATCATCGATCAGAACGTGGCTGAGAACCATGCGAACGTAAGAGTTCTGCTCTACTTCGGCAAGAAGAAAGGATCGGTCAGTGTTGACACTCTTGACGACGAGTCAATCAAGGACGCAGTAGCTTCTGCATCCAGCATTGCAAGAGTGTCAAACGAGGACACAGACTTCAAGTCGCTACCCGAGCCCAAGCCTTTCTCATCAGCGCTGGAATCTGAAGAGCTTGTCTGCAAGGCGACAGCCGAAGCAACTCCCGAGGCACGGGCTGAGTACGCCATGAGGGCAATCCAGGAAGCCCACGAGATTGACGAGCGCATATCAGCCGTGGCGGGTGCAATATCCAATCAGGTCGTAGAGAGTGTAATCGTAAACTCACTTGGAGTGGAGGGGCACCAAGCCGACACTTCAGCCAATGTCAATCTCACCGTTCTTGCGAAAGACGGTGCGGATGAAACAGCTGGATGGGCTGAGGACAATCGGAGAGACTTCCGGCACCTTCAGGTTGAGAACGTGGCTGCAATAGCGGCAAGAAAAGCTGCAGACGGGTTTGGTGCCAAGGCGTTGAATCCAGGTGAGTATGAAGCGCTCCTGGAAGCCCCTGCATCTGCAACCCTTGCCCTATACATGGCCTACATTGGATTCAGTGCCCGGTCGTACCAAGAATATCGGAGCTTCCTACGCGACAGAATTGGTGAGAGAGTATTCTCAGACAAGCTGAATGTATGGGATGATGCTCTTGACAAGCGGTTTGTCAGACCAAGACTCTTCGACAGCGAGGGATACCCAAAGAAGAGAATGGCTCTCGTGGACAGTGGCATTGTCAAGAATCTCATGTATGACAGCTATACAGCTGGGAAGGACAATGTAGAGAGTACTGGTCATAACTCGAAACTGTGGGGAATGTCCATACCTTTCTCGGACCACATGATAATGGATGAGGGCAAGTCAGGAATTGATGAGTTGGTCGCCGATACAAAGAGAGGGATCTTGATTACGCACTTCCATTACACGAATCCTGTGGACCCCACAGAGGGGGTCCTTACTGGTTTGACTCGAGATGGTACATGGTACATCGAGAACGGAGAAATCAAACATCCTGTCGGGACTCTGAGATATACTGACGCGATTCCGCGTCTTCTAGGAGAGATAGACCTTATCGGCAAGTACCCTGAACTCAAGGGCGGGAGCCACATCGTTCCGTCGCTCAAATTGCCATCATTCAGGATTACAGGATCCGCAGAGGGATAGGAGCTCGTCAGCTCCTCTTGATGAATGTCCCTTGTCTGTATTCCTCGAAGGCTACTCTGAGCTCTTCATCGGTGTTCATCACGATTGGGCCGCGCCATGCGACAGGTTCGCGTATGGGATTTCCCGAAACAAGAAGAAAGCGCACGGGTACATCTCCTGTTGAAACGATGACCTGATCCCCGTCCCCATAGAGAATGAGGTTCTTCGCCTCATAGGCCAGGTTCTTGTCAGTGTCGAAGTAGGCCTTACCTTCAATCACGTATGCAAACATCGTGTGGCCTCTTTCCACAGTATGACTGAACTCGGAGTTTGAGTTGACGGTAACATCAAGGTACTCAGGGTTTGTTACTACATCCTGTACCGGCCCCTTCACATCACCTACCTCCCCAGCCACGATCCTTGCTTTGGCCGAATTCCCCAAGGTCACTTCTGGTATGTCAGTGCTCTTGACTTCGCGGTAGCGTGGGTCCATCATCTTGTGTGATTTCGGAAGGTTCGCCCAGAGTTGGAATCCTACAAGAAGGCCCTCCTGTTTCTGAGGCATCTCCTCGTGGATGATTCCGCTGCCAGCGGTCATCCATTGAACATCACCGGCTCCGATGACTCCCTTGTTTCCTAGGCTGTCACCATGCTGCACTTCTCCCTCAAGCATGTAGGTGATGGTTTCTATCCCTCGATGTGGATGCCAAGGAAATCCGGCCATGTAGTCGTCCGGATTGTCTGATCCAAAATCATCGAGCAGAAGGAAAGGGTCGAAGAGTGGAACCTCATTGAACCCGAAAGCTCTACGCAGTCGTACTCCTGCTCCCTCTAGGGCAGGCTTGCTTTTCCAGACGTCTAGTACATATCGGACTTGCAGCATCCTAAGATACTCCTTCCAGAAATCGAAGAATCGTTGGCTACAAAGCCTAAAAGCCTTGAGAAATAGCAGAAAGTAGAGAACTTCTAGAGCAGACTAGTTATATCACAGATTGCTCTGCCAATTTGCCAAATCGCTTCGAAGGTGATTGCATGGGCAGGAAGAGGAATATCATCTTGGCGTATCTTGTTCTCGGTCTAGTCTTCGTCGTTCTTGTTCAGCTAGGCATCCTTGAAAGAGGGAACTTGTTGGTTGAGATATTGGTCTACGTGTTCTTCGCTGTGGCGCTACCCTATATGTTCTTCAGGTCCATCCTAGGTGGGCCTCACGAGCTCATGTAGGTCTGCGTCAGCCCTTCCGATTCTCTGTCCTGTTGCACTAGTCCATGACTACACTAGAGATCTCGTCAAGTTCGGATTCCAAGTCCTCAAGAACTCCACATGTGCCTCGGTCCATAGTCTCCTCGACCATCTCCGCAATGTACTGCTTCAAATGTAGACGCTCAGCCAGCTCGCCGTTCGTTCTTAGCTCTTCAAGATTCTCTACCCCGCGTTCAAGGCCGACTGCCAATTCAACAAAGGGCTTCGTGCCACTCCAAGACTTCCCAAGGTTGTATCGTCTTCTGAAGATGATGTCCAGGACGACGCCAAGCACCTTGTTGTTCACATCATGCTCATTGGGTGTCTTGTGACGCACTGATCTATCCGATATTCCCACACGCTTGCAGATGCCATATCCGCGGGTCATGACTCTCACGGGAAGATGCTCATGCATTGGATGCCCATATGGATGGTCATCTTGGTAGATCCTTTGAAGAAGCTCGAGCTTGTCCGGATATCTTCGCCTGATGACGTTGAGAAAATAGTCCTTCTGTCGACCTGGTTTCAAGGTCATCCCTCCCCAGAGGATGAATTCGGCCTTAGTGCGCTTCGCTTCTTCAGCCAGCCCCTTCATGTTCTCGACGTTGTCGCCAATTCCCGGGATTATTGGCGTCGCCATCACACCTCCGAAAAGACCAGCCTTCCTGATTTCCTTTAGAGCCTCAAATCGCTCTGATGTCGTGGAGGACTTTGGTTCGAATATCTTCTGTTCCTCCTCATCATGCAGGGTGATGGTGAAGACGATGTTGGCAAACGCACGTTCATGAATCTCCTTGAGTAGGTCAAGGTCTCTGAGAACGAGATTTGACTTTGTCAGGATGTATACAGGCATGCCAAAATCCAGGAGGGTCTCAAGGACTTTGCGGGTAATTTGATACCTCTCCTCAGCAGGCTGATAGGCATCACTTACTCCTCCACTTACCGCGACCACCTGCTTTCGAGGTACTTTCTCCGCCAACCTTTTGGCGTCATCGTCATCTAGGAAAGCCCACAGGGTTTCAGTTTCGAGCTCGGTTTGAGAAGTATAGCCTGCCTTCTTCAGTTCTTTTCGAAGTATGTCCGGTGCATTCTCTTTGACGCGAATGTGCGTCAAGAAGTTGTCAACATGATAGCCCTCCGCCATACCATCACAGTACACACACCCATGTTCGCAACCTCGATACGAGTTCATGTGACGGTTGGCATGAAACCAGCTCTCCGCCTCCGCTGTCTTTGAAAGCAGCGAATTTGCCTTGACGCACTCGTATCTCATTATTCAGCCTCGAAAGAGAGGTTGCTATTCTGGCTCCTTGACTTGTTTCTTCACGCCATTTCCAGAGATGAGATGTTCACCATTCCCATGCTCTAGACTCGTGAGTCTTGCCATCACAAATAGAAGGTCAGACAGTCTATTTAGGTATCGGAGGATTTCCTGATTAACGGGCTGATTTCGAGACAACGTCAACACACGCCTCTCTGCTCTTCGACATACTGTCCTTGCCTGATGGAGAAAGGCCGCACCGGGTTGGCCTCCAGGAATCACGAAGCTCGAGAGAGGTGGCAGCTCATCCGAGAGTTCATCGACTATGCGCTCTAGGTCTGACACATCATCAGGGGTTGCCCTTCGTAGTTCCTCCTCCAACTCGTCTGTGGAAATCTTCCCTCGGTCACAAGTAGCAAGTTCAGCGGCAATGAAGAACAGTAGTTCCTGGATCAGCTCAACGTGACCCACCATTCTCTGTGAAGCATAGGTCTTGGCCAGGCCAAGTACGGCAATCAACTCATCGACGGTCCCGTAGGCTTCAACACAAGGATCATCCTTCCCAATCCTCTCGCCGGACAATGTGTCTGTTTCGCCCTTGTCCCCTTTCCGAGTATAGATCCTCTTGGACACTTGTCATCATCTCTTCGCGCTTGGGAAGCAGGATTACTGGTCGATGGTGTGCTTGACCTGTTAACGTTGCCGGTGGACGGAAGAATCTACGGATGCTCTGACTACAACCTCTTCATCGAAAGGGCGAAAACAGTCAGTCATCGTGTGCATGGACATGTCCCTGAACTGGTTCGTGGAGGATCTCTTCAACAGCAGGTTGAAGCAGCTGCTCTAGCTCCTCATCGATACTAGCGCGATCACGCATCTTCTTGATTTGAAGCGCAACAATGTAAGATAGCGCTGCGAGGATGCCAGCTATTGCGCTTGGAGATGCTCTAACTGAAAGTGAGATGGCAATTCCAACCACTTGGGAGAGAACTGCAATCACGAAGACTGCAATCATTACACCGCGAACTGAGCTAAGCACCTCATTGGATGCGGCCGCAGGTGCAACGAGAATCGCATATACTAGGATGGCTCCTACTGCCTTTGTTGCAAGTGCTATTGCGAGCGCCGAGGTAATCAGCATGAGATAGTGATAAGCACGCGCGTTCAATCCTTGAGCTGTTGACCCCTCCATGTCAACGCTCACATATACGAACTCCTTGTTGAAGAGGATAGCTGCAATCAAGAGAAGTAATGCAGTGCCCGTGAGCATGACGATGTCAAGATTGTTGAGCAACAGCAAATCGCCTACAAGGTACCCCCAAATGCTAGGAACCTCTACAGGAGGGATATAGTACATGAGGAACACAGCTAGGCTCATAGATAGAGCGAATGAAACACCCACAGCAACCTCCATCTTCTCACCGACACCAGTTTCGCCTGCATAGCCCGTGACAAGGGCAACGAACACGCTGAAGACAAGGGCGCCGAGCATGGGGTCAAACCATGGGGCAATGTTGGAGGCTTGAAGGAATAGGCCCAGAGCCGCACCACCAAGAGCAGCATGTGCAACACCTGAGGTCATAAAAGAGAGACCACGGAAGACCAGGAAGCTCCCACTTGTTGATGCCACAATCGCAATCATCAGCACTCCGACGAGAGCTCTTTGAAGGAACGGACTCTCAAGTATTAGGAAGATAATGTCAATCATGGCGATCAACTCCTGAATCTTTGGTCACGCAATACCGGTGTCCAGAGTGTTCGACAATCTTGGCTGTAGGTCCGTAAAGCTCCATCACCAACGCGGGATCCATGACGTTGCATGGCGTGCCAACCCCCACGACGGTGTTCTTGAGCATCAGTACGTCACGTACCAGAGTATGAATTGGGTTCAGGTCGTGAGTGACCATGATGATGCTCACGTCGTTGTCACGATGATAGACCCCAAGCGCTTCAACGATGAGGTCTTGACTGTCATGATCCGTTCCTGCTAGGGGTTCATCCAGCATTAGAACAGGGCCCTCTCCCGCCAAGGCACGAGCTACAAGCACCCTTTGACGCTGGCCGCCAGAGAGTTCAGGGAAAGGTCGTTCCCAGAACTCTTCCATGGCAACTTGCCTCAGAGCGCTCTTTGCAGCTTCCTTGTCACTCACCGAAGCCACTCTGGGAGGAGGCTTCTTGATAAGCCGTCCCATTAGTACAATGTCCTTCACTTTCATTGGTACATTGAGCTCTATTCGGTCTCGTTGAGGAACATAGCGGACTAGCTTTCGGATCTGTGACTGGTCTTTTCTGGAATCTAGTCCCAAGAGACCCACGCTCCCTCTGAGGGGCTTGAGGAGCCCGAGTACAGTCTTCACTAGTGTGCTCTTTCCAGAACCATTTGGTCCAATTATCGCCATGAAAGAGGGAGATGCTACTTCAAAGGTCACATGATGCAGAGCAATCTCACCATTTGGGTACCGTACAGCTAGGTCTTGCGCGCTTATCAAGGACTCAGTCGTCATCTAGTTAACGTCCTTTGGGGCTCAAGTGGCTTCGCCACATCTGATTTGAGCTTGATGAGGAAGAATAATAATCTACGGTTGAGTCGCCTAGGATGTCCCACTGCCACCAGAATCGAATGGGCGACCTCTGAGAGTGAAAGGATGAAACGAGGCACTTGCACAATACTGCTCCTACTCTGCGTAATGTGCTTTTGTACGGCAGTCCCCTCCACTTCAGCTCAGGTAGCTACCTCGGTCAAGGTCGCCGCATCAATTGAGCCCCTGGCGGGCCTGGTCGGTGAAGTGGGAGGCATTCACGTTCAGACATCTGTGCTGCTGCCGGAGGGAATTGAGCCTCACGCCGCAACTCTTCCTCCCCAGGCGGTGGCCGATGCAGAGGCAGCCGACTTGCTGGTATTGTCGGGGCACTTTCCATGGGAACAGGATCTCGTGGCGCAAGTGAGTACTCCCTACATAACATTGGATGACGTGTCTGCCCTGGAGAACTATGAGGACTATGGCGCAAGACTGTCAGACATGCCCGGCACTCATGAAGAAGCGGGCATCTTGGTTGCGGCGCAACATGACCATGAAGGGAACCCTCATGGCTGGTGGCTCCTGCCAACGAATGCTGTGGCAATTGCCAACGCCACACGTGCTGCACTCACGTACCTCAATGCCACCCTCTCTTCCGTCTGGGAAGCCAACTTCGAGAAGTTCGTTCTTGCAGTGGATTCTCTCATGCACCTAATAGCTCAAACTGACGAAACGTCTCACTTCACATCCATGCATGCTGTGGTCGTTTCCCCTGCTGAGGCCTACGTAGCCGAGGCATTCGGAATCCAAGTCGAAGCAGTACTTCAAGTAGAAGAGGTGTTGGTTTCTGGTATTGAATTGCTTGAGATTCAAGATGCAATCAGGAACGGAACCATCACGCTGATCCTGGGCTCGGATGTGGCACGCTTGCAAGCAGGAGGCGAGTACGCGGTTCAGCTTTCAGAGGACTATGACGTACCACTAGTGTGGTGTCGAGCCGTATTCTTTGAGGGCATGGCAGATTACATAGCCGTCATGACCTACAATCTTGGCTCTCTAACATCAGGCCTAGAAGGCACTGCAGGAGTCGGAGGGGGTCCTGTCAATCTTGCCTTGGCTGGACTAGCTGGCGTACTGGGACTTGTCGCTGTGCTGGAGGCAGTAGTGCTGGTGCGCAGAGCCCAGAATGACTAGGTGCTGTCCAAGTTAGGAAACTTGGACCTAGCGTGTTGCCTGCTTAGCTGATTGTATCCAAGTCTTGACCTTCTCGATGGTGAATTCATATCCGGCCGGGACGCGGACATCTTCTGATTCTACTGCACGTCTTATCATCCACAGAAGATCTTTGGGATCTGCTTTGGCCAGAGCTTTCAAATCATCAATACCCGTGGCAAAGACAATTGCTTCTGCATCCTCCTCGGAAACCCCGTCCAACCACGCAAAGCGAGCCATGGCAATCCATCCCTCGGCGACTCTCTCAGACACATCTGCAATCTCAGCAACTCGACTGGCGGGAGTCCCTATGAGGTCCTGTACCGAATCAATCCTTGCCGCTCGCAGGTCACCACCATACACCTCTCCAATTCCTTCTATGGTTTCGATCGGCAGTTCACTTAGCTGCACCTTCGGTTCGACAACCTCCGGAGTGTGCACTTCTCTAACTTCATCCGTGACTTTGAATCTTGGTTCTGGCTCGGCCCTTGGTTTGGCAGCAGGTTCCCTCTTCTTGGGCTTCTGGGGTTCTGCGCCTTCACCCTCGGAACCATATAGCAGATATGACACGAAGGCGAGCACAGCGATTGCCACTCCTAGTATCGTTGTGCCCAATGAGTCATCAACTGTCCTGATATAGGCGGCAATGGCGATAAGAACCAAAGAGAGCACGATTAGTCCGTAGAGTCTGTTCCCCTGCAAGAATCTAGAACTCAAACCTCAGTTGCCTCCTGATTGACAGGTCCATATTACACTGCGGCAATATAACAGGTTCTAAAACAGTGATGCCGCGCAGCAAGGCTTGTCCAACGCATGGTGATTTTCCTTGCATGAGTTCAATTCGTGCACGAAACCTATACTGTCCGGGTCGTTCTCGAGGCTTCTCATAAGCAGATTGAACACGGACTTTGCTTTCCGAACACAGAGGGGCATAGGTTTGTCCAGATAAGACCTCAGGAAGTAAACATTTGTGAACGAAAGTCAATCTGGAGCGAACATTTATTTAGTGGATGTCTGGGCCTTCGCCATAACTCCTTCAACACAACGGGTTGTGAAGAAGAGTGGAATACGACGAAGAATTGGACGTCTGCGGCTCAGTCTGCCCGGTTCCTGCACATAAGACACTGCAGAAACTAGGTAAGATGAGACCCGGACAGGTTCTCAAAGTCCTAACTGACTACAAGGCGGCCACCGAATCCACCCCCAGATACGTTTCAAAAACGCCACACAAGTTCTTGGGTGTCGAGGATGATGAAGACGTAGATGGATGGGCAATGTACTTCGAGGTCGTGAAATAGCTAGGAGAGAGAATGAAATATGGCATTCGATCTATATGTAACAGCTTCCGGTCTCATAATCGGAATTCTGTTTGGGTATATCCTACAACGAGGTCGATTGTGCTTCAACTCTGCATTCCGTGACCCTCTATTGTACAAGGAATACAGCTTGTTGCAGGCGATTTGCTTTGCACTCGCCTTGAGCATGATTGGTTTCGCAGTGATGGGATTTGCAGGTATAGTGACTCTGGCCCCCAAGCCTCTCATATGGCCGGACCAGATCGTCGGCGGATTTGTATTCGGCATGGGAATGGTACTAGCGGCGGCTTGTGCAAGCGGAGTGACATACAAGACTGGAGAGGGCATAATGACAGCCTTCATGGGACTTCTTGGTCTAAGCTTGGGAGGCATGACAGCAAACACAGGCTGGCTTTCAGTCGCGAGGAATGCAGTTGAAGCGGATTCTGCCTTCAACTTAGGGGCAGTGACCTTCGGAGGAGACTTCAACCTGTTCCTTATGCTTGGTCTTGGGGTTCTAGCCACCATTATCATTGTGTGGAAGTGGATGCTTCCAGCCTATGCTGAGTGGAAAGCGGAGGGACAATTCAGCCTCAGAACTTCGGGTTGGCCATGGTTCATCACGGGAATCGCCTTCGCGATTCTGAACATGATTGCTTGGCCCCTGTCTGCAATGGCTGGAAGGAACTATCCTCTAGGAATCGTTGCTGGTTGGATTGGTGTCCTCAACGGCTTCTTTGCCGCTGATGCAGAGGCTGTTGTATCCTTTGGATGGCTGTCTTGGGTCGTGATGGGATTGATCCTTGGCTCATTCATTGGCGCAAAAATCGCTGGAGAATACAAGATAGTTTCTCCGAAAACAGGCAAACCAATACTTCTTGCCTTCTTCGGCGGCCTGATGCTCGGTACTGGAGCAGTGTTTGGCAAGGGCTGTAACATCGGCAACCTGATGAGCGGCATACCTCAGCTCTCTGCTGGAAGCTGGTTGTTCTCCATCTTCCTAGTGCTCGGCGTATGGTTCATGGCGTACCTGATCTTCAAGGTGCTGAACAAGGCCGAGATTTTCGAGTAGTAGTGATATGTCGGAAACGGAACCAATTACGGTTCCTGTTTCCATCTCTTTTTTCGATACGTCAAATCTGAACTCTGAAGTCCTCTTTGATCCTCTTGTAGACACTGGCCTTTGTGACTTTGGTGACACCCTTGATGGTTCCGATAGTACGGATTGCATTGTCAATATCACCGCTTGTTGCGCAGCAGAGATGAACCAAGAGATCAAAGTCGCTGAAGAGACTGTACACACACTTTACTCCACGAAGATTACTGACTTGATTTCCAATATCGTCAACGTCAGCACCTGGTTCTAGGTAGAGCATGACCCATAGGTTCTCGGTGAAGCCAAGTCTATCACACTGCACGATTGCTGAGTATCCATCAATCACACCCAGATCTTGCAGCTTGTTCACCCTCTTGCTGACTGTAGCAACGCTCATCCCAAGAGCGGCAGCGATATCGTTGAAAGAGGCCCTACCATCCCACTGCAGTAAAGATAGGATTTCGATGTCCTTGGCGTCAACTGTAGGATTGTCCTTCGTGAGCTCTGCTATCTCCTCTTCGCTTCGTTTGTAGGGACTTACTCTCCGGGTCAAATCGTGCACTTCCGTTTCTGAACGTTCGTTCAAGCATCGATATGTGACATGTACAATCGTTTACATAAGCACAGTGATTCCGAACATTTATTTAGTCGCTCGAAATCCGCGCTCAAGCAAGTGTTACAGATTGTTGGGTGACACTAATGCCAAAGAAGAAGATAACTCTGATGATTGCTGCCCGTCCTTATGGCATGCCGGCGTCCTTCGGGTCTGCTTCTTTGGAGAGTTGTCACCTTCGAGGTGCTTAGTTTTGTCAGATCCAGATTTCGGTACGCCACCCAACGTCTACGACCCCGCGAAGCGGGATGCCGAGATAATCCAAGTTCTGAAGTATGCCGGTTTTGAACCCAATGCATGCATGCAATGTGGAATGTGTACAGCAAGCTGCCTCTCAGGGCGATGGACGTCGATGAGAACAAGAAACATCGTGTGGAGAGCAGCTCAGGGAGATGCTTCAATTCTAGAGGATCCAGATATCTGGCTGTGCACGACATGCTATAACTGCTACGACAGGTGTCCCAGAGACCTCAAAGTGACAGACGCGATTATCGAATTAAGGAATCTCGCGACCAAGAGGGGTTTCATACACCCCCGGCACAGGAAGACGGTTGGCATTCTCCACAAGTCCGGTC
>JBHLPB010000051.1:0-11924 GCA_048939905.1 Promethearchaeota archaeon | reverse complement strand
ACGGTAATCCCTTCCAGCTCAGTGAGGTTCCCCTCAAAGCTGTTCGCCCACCTAGGATCTGTCGCGGTAGTATCGAGGTTCAGAAGTCCTACATCGAAGTTGGTCACACCGCCGTCACCCATGCCTCCAAAAGCCAAACCAAAGGTGGCTGTGACTATTATCGGGAATAGTAGAAGCAAGAACACTACAGCAGGCTGTCTTGTAAACATCTTCACGTTCTTCATTACAAGGCTTCTTGTGCGTCGTAGACCCAACTAGACCACCTCCCTGAGCTTCTTCCCGGTAAGGTTGATGAAGACCTCTTCTAGGTCCTTCCCATCATGCTGCTCCATCAAATCCTTGGGAGTGCCTAATGCTATCAGCTTGCCCTGGTCGATGATTCCAACTCTGTCACAGAGTTCCTCCGCTTCTTCCATGTAGTGCGTCGTGAGGAT
Source organism: Promethearchaeota archaeon (assembly GCA_048939905.1). Lineage (GTDB taxonomy): Archaea > Asgardarchaeota > Thorarchaeia > Thorarchaeales > Thorarchaeaceae > SMTZ1-83. The sequence goes on along the minus strand of JBHLPB010000051.1, from coordinate 11,490 downwards.
GATGGCCATCCCGTTGCTCTTCAGCTCCCGGATGAAGTCCCAGACCGCACGCCTGGACACAGGGTCCATTGCGACCGTGGGCTCGTCAAGCAGAGCAACTCGAGGGTTGCTGATGAGAGCCATGATTGTGCTCACGCGGCGAATCATTCCTCCGCTATACTGACCTGCTCGGCGATCAGCATCTTCTTCCAGCCCAATCTTCTTGAGCATGGTTTCGACACGGTCCTTGAGCAAGTCTTTTGGAACTTCATGGAGGTCTCCGAAGAGCTCGATGTTCTCCCTACCAGTGAGATGCTCATAGAATGATGGTTCCTGGGGACAGACTCCGATGATCTTTCGCACCTCGTCAGCGCCGAAGATCACATCATTGTCGGCAATGGATGCAACTCCGTCAGTAGGCTCAAGCAGTGTACTCAGTATGTTGATTACTGTTGTCTTCCCTGCGCCGTTAGGACCAAGAAGACCAAACAGCTCACCCCAACCAATCTCAAGGCTAAGGTCATTGACTGCTGTGACCTCCCCAAATCTCTTGGTCAGGTTTTCTATCTTTATCGCGTGTTCAGACAATGTAGATGACATGTATAGACACAAGTGTAGAATGCATATAATACGTGGATTCTTTTTGTCGGTCAAAGCAGTTTGCGCGGCAAACTCCCATTCCCACAAGAAACAGCCATATCGTGCAGAGAAGATTTATCGTACGCTACGATTCGGCTAGTGTAGGTGCTACCATGACGAATGACGAGATAATGGCTCAACTCCGTGAACTGGGCAAACGATTCGAGGATCCCAAGATTCAACGCCGGTTCAAGGAATTCAACAAGACTCTACAGTTTGTGTTTCCTGACATCGACATGCAAATCTACATGCGAATTGGTGATGCTGAACTGTTGGAAGTGAACGAAGGAACCACAGATGCAGAGATGACCGTGACCATGGACTCGACAGTCTTCTTTAAAATCATGGACAAGAGTGAGAGTCCGATGGCAGCGTATCAGGCCGGCAAGCTGAAGACGAAGGGTGAGGTGCCGGATCTGTTGAAGCTACAGAAGTTGATGCTCTAGCCGCCACATGATTGCCTTGAATGGAATTTGGTGGGCAACAACATGAAAGTCCTCATCACCGCTCCCTTCTCCGAATCTGGTCTGACAATGCTCAAGGAGGCTGGACTCGAGGTTAATCATCAGAGCTGGCTAGAAACCGGTAAGCTCTACCTAGGCGACAAGATTCTCGGTGTCATCAATGAGGGCGGATATGACATCGTCGTCGTTGAGGGTGATGAGGTCAAGGAGGAAGTGATTGAGGGGTCGAATCTCAAGATTATTGCCTCAGTTAGGAATGACCCCAACAACATCTCAGTCCCCGCGGCGACGGCAAAGGGAATCCCTGTTATTGCAGCGCCTGGAAGGAACACTATTGCAGTTGCTGAGTTGACCATTGCACTGATGCTAAGTCAGGCCAGGAAGATCATCAAGGCAGAGAGGCTTCTTAAGAATGACTTCATGATTGACGACTTCTCGGACTTCGGCAAGATGTACCGGATGACGACTGGTTTCGAGCTACGAGGAAAGACGGTTGGAATCATCGGCCTTGGTCAGATTGGTTTCGAGGTGGCCAAAAGGCTGAATGCATTTGGAGTGAATCTTCTTGTCACAGACCCATACGTTTCACCAGAGAGGGTAGATGAGGTTGGAGCCAGAGCTGTTGAGCTCGAGGAACTCCTCCGCGAGTCTGACATCGTGTCCATTCATTGTCCGCAGACGGAAGAAACCATGGGAATGCTGGGAGCTGAGCAGCTTGCCATGATGAAGAAGAGTGCTATCTTCATCAACACCGCTCGTGCATCGATAACTGATGAGAACGCCCTAAAAGCGGCCCTTGAAGAAGGCATTATTGCTGGTGCTGGCCTCGATGTGTTCTCCATGGAGCCTGTCGACTGTGACAATGAATTCCTGGAACTGGACAACGTTACAGTGACCCCGCACATCGGTGGGAACACATTTGACACAATTGAGAAGCAGTCCCAGATGATTGCAGAAGATATCAATGTGCTTCTCTCAGGAGGTAGTCCAAAGAACATACTTAACCCAGAGGTTCTCGAAGAGGGAGGGAGTTGAAGTGGCTGTTGCTTCTATTGATGCTGGCACCGGCGGCGTGCGGTGTATGGTAGTTGGGAAGAACGGAGCTGTTCTAGGTCTGAGTAGACGTTCCTGGAGTTACGAAACACCTCTCTATCTCGAGATAGCAAAGGAGTTTCAACCATCTGAGTTCTGGGACTTGGTCTGCACTGTCACTCAAGAAGCTTTGAGTATTGCAGGCACTGCTATTTCGAAACTTGAGGCGGTTTCCACCACGAGTCAACGCCATGGAATAGTGCTGCTTGACGCTGACGGAAAGGAGCTACATGGTGGTCCAAATAGTGACGCAAGGGGCGCTATGACACAATATATCATTGAAGAAACCCTGGGTGAGAAGTTCTTGGAGATCACAGGCTGCTGGCCTCCAATGATGTTTGCAGCATCAAGACTTGCATGGTTTGAAGAGGAGGAGCCGGGAATCCGTGAGGCTGTAGCACATCTTCTCCCCATCAGTGACTGGATTACATTCAGGTTGAGTGGAGAGTTCGCCACTGAGCCATCTTCGGCAAGTGCCACTGGTCTTCTGGACATCAGAACTCGCAAGTGGAGTGATGAGATCCTGTCTGCGGTTGGGATTGAGAGAACCATCCTTCCCGAGATTCACTGTGCTGGTGATGTGGTTGGTGAGATTTCATCAACAGCAGCCGCGGACAGCTATCTGCCTGAGGGCCTTCCCGTGGTTCAAGGTGGTGCTGACACTCATTGTGCATTGCTGACATGCCAGGCGCAAGCTGGTGACATAGTCGTGGTTGCTGGCAGCACGACGCCTGTCATGATGGTTGTGAGAGAACCAGTCTGCTCAGCTGAACAGAAGATATGGTCAGCACCTCACATGATCTCTGATCTGTGGACACTCGAGAGCAATGCTATGCTGACTGGAGCTTACATAGAATGGGTGATTGACCTTCTCTGTGAACGAGCAGAGAACCCGGAACGTTGCCGAGAAGAAACCTTCAGTAGTCTTCCTGAGATTCTGAAAGAGATTCCCCCAGGTAGTCACGAAACGTATGCCGCGCTAGGGCCAAAGGTCATGGATACCCAGCGTATGACTGACATTCCCTTTGCCAGGGTGCATTTTCCGCAACCTGCTCTGCCGGGGGTCATTCCACTTAATTCGGCTAATCTGATTCATGCTGTGCTGGAGAACATAGCCTACTCTGTCAGAGGCAACTACGAGCAACTGAATAGCTTCAGAGAATCAGCCTCTGTCAAGGCAATCGGAGGCGTGACTAGGTCAAAGGTCTGGCTCGGGATATTGACGAATGTGCTAGGTCATCCAGTCAGAGCCCCAGCACAACCAGAAGGATCTCTTCTTGGTGCTGCAATCTGCGCTGCTGCTGGAATTGGCTGGTACTCAGGTATCGAAGAAACGGCCAAGAACATGGTGAGCTGGCAACCCGCTTTTGAACCAGATGAACGCCGACATGAATACGATTCCTGCTACACTCGTTGGAAGGAGATATGGTCACTAGGTGAGGAAAGTGTACGATAAGGAAAAGAAGGAACTGCTCCAGATCTGCAAGGAGATGGTCGAAAACGACCTGGTTTTCGGCTCCTCTGGCAATGCTAGCCTACGAGTCGACGACCACGTTCTAATCACCCCAAGCTCTGTCCAATATACAACGATGACGGCAGAGAACATAATGGTTCTCGACCTTGAAGGAAATGTAGTCGAGGGAGATCTGAATCCCAGCGTCGAAACCCCAACTCACCTTGAGATCTATCGAGAGAGGGAAGACGCGGGAGCGGTTGTTCATTCACACAGCATCTACACAACCGCTCTTGCTCTGCTTCACATGCCGCTTCCTCCAGTGCTTGATGAAGTCGTACCGAAGCTTGGCGGAGAGATTAGAGTCACTTCCTACGCCATGCCTGGCACAAAGGAGCTCGCCAAGAACGTTGTAGAGGCCATGGATATGAGAAGTGCAGTCCTGATTGCCAACCATGGTGCAGTCTGCTGTGCAAAGACGATTCGAAAGGCTATGGAGAAGGCCATTCTTCTTGAAAGGACCTGCAAGATCTATCTTCTGGCCAAGCAGATTGGTGATCCAATCCATCTTCCCGCGGATGTCGTTGAAGATGAGGCAGACCTGTGGGAGATCATGCGCGATTTCTAGAAGGTGAACCATCTGTACGGGTACATGGGTAGGATTCTCGATGTAAACCTCACGGCACAAACCACGTCTGTTATGCCACTCAACATGAAGATTGCGAGTCAATTCGTCGGTGGGAGCGGCTACGCGAGTAGGCTACTCTATAAGCTCATGGATCCCGGAGTGGACCCTCTTGGTCCCGACAACATGCTTCTCTATATGACCGGTCCGCTGACAGGCACTCAGGCCCCAAGCACTGGCCGTCTGGTGGTGTGTGGAAAGTCTCCGCTCACTGGCTTCTGGGGTGAGTCCCATGTCGGTGGGCATTTCGGTGCAAACCTCAAGTTCTCTGGCTTCGACGGGGTTCTTCTCAGGGGCAAAGCGAAAGAACCAGTCTATCTGCACATCAAGGATACAAAAGCAGAGATTCACTCAGCATCTGATATGTGGGGAATGAAGACCGATGAAACACAAGACCGACTTCGCAAAGAACTCGGTCGAGTCAGAACTGCATGCATCGGACCCGCCGGAGAGAAACTCGTCAGGTTTGCTGGCATAGTTACTGATGAGAGACTCGCTGCAAGATGTGGCCCAGGAGCCGTAATGGGATCGAAGAATCTCAAAGCGATTGCTGTGCAGGGGCTTCAGAAAGTCGAGTTGGCAGACCCAGATGGCTTTGCGACGCTATCACGGGAAACCTCAAAGATTCTGGGCGATACCATGCATCATCTCAGGGACTTGGGCACTTCTTTGTATGTAGACGTCGGCATCATGTTCAACGATATGCCGATTAAGTACTTCCAAGAAACCGAATTCGAGGCCGACGGGCTAACCGCCGCGACCATGAAGGAGTTTCTCACCGGCCGTACGGCATGCTATTCATGTCCCATTGGGTGTGGAAGGGTTGTTTCCCTTCCGGAGTTTGGAATGAACAGAGTTGCAGGCCCCGAGTTTCAGACGATTGCAGCCTTTGGCACGGGACTATTGATCTCCGATTTGAGGAAAGTTTCGCTGATGAACTATCTCTGTAATCAGTATGGCATGGACACAATCAGCTGTGGTAGTACTATATCATTCGCTATTCACCTATGCGATTTGGGCAAACTCGATTGGGGCCTTGAATGGAATGACCCTGAGAGAATGGTCGAGCTAATCCATGCGATCGCCAATCGAAGCGGAGTTGGTGCTGATCTCGCCGAGGGTTCATTGCGTTTCTCACACAAGCACAATGTCCCGGAGCTGGCACTACACGTGAAGGGTATGGAAATTCCCAACCACGACCCACGAGCTTTTGCGGGCATGGCCACAGTCTATGCGGTTGCATCAAGAGGTGCAACCCATCTTGAAGGTGACATGTACTCTGTTGACATGGGAGTTGACGTTCGAGAAGTTGGAATCTACTCCGGTGATAGACTTGACAATCAAGGGAAGGGAGAAACTGCCGCAAGGGCCCAAGATTTCCGAGCGTTCTTCGACTCATTCATAATGTGTCATTTCGCGATAGTTTCTCCGCATACCTTGATTGAGCTTCTAAACAAGGCGACTGGGGCCTCTTATAGCATTGAAGACATTCTGAAGATTGGAGCTAGAGCAGTCACTATGAAGCGCCTATTCAACTTGAAGTGCGGCCTCACTGGTGCTGACGACAAGCTTCCTAGTCCTCTCCTGCAGCCTCTCCCTGACTATGCAACTGACGGTTTCGCACCCGACATTGAATTACAGCTGAATGATTACTATGACTACAGAGGTTGGAATCGGACATCGGGAGTCCCGTCCGCAGAGGCACTCACAGAACTGGGCTTGGAAGGTTTCATCAATCCCTGACCGATACACATTACGCAAATCACATATCTCAATGCATATATCGAGTCTACTCACGATTTCATCTGGTGTGAGTCTTGCAGGAGAAGAAGGATCCCGCCAGCATCAAGGAATCATTGGATGAAGTGGTTGATAGACTCGAGCAAGATCAGAAGTCAAGCGAGAGCTGGGGTACATCAATCACATCCAACCGGGAGCGATGGGAAACACTGAAGAAGAAGATCCGAGAAAGACAGTCAGAATTGAAACGACTTGTTGTAGAGAAGAAGGCGGGTACAATCGGCACAAGTGAGTTCGAAGAGAAATATCGCAGAATCCAAGATGAGTTGACAGAGCTGGAGTTCGAAGTCTACAATCTCAGGCTCGGTACCTCTGTGAAGATGTAAAGTATCAGTAGTCTTGTCATAGTTTTGACTGTAACAACAGAACGCCGTTGAAACCGTCGGTATCTTTAAGTGCGAGACGGAGGCTTCTCGGACTCCAAGGCCGGTGTGAGAAACCGTGAGTGATGAGATTCCAGAAAGAAGGCAAATTATACGTTCCACAGCATTGACTGGTTTCTTGACGGCTGCGTTGATGGTTCTTGGATTGGCCTTCTGGGTATGGTCTGCGCCTGAAGCCGTTGATACTAGTCCAGTTGGTACACTGAATGCATTGAACCCATTCCTCGCGCTCGTCTTGGAGATGCTGATCATGACGGGTGTCTTTGTGTTTCTCACGGTGACAGTGGTCAATCTTAGGCTGTACATGACTCAAATCAGGTCTGGTTGGACTGAGATTATCCTTCTACTGATTGTAGTATCCATTATGACCTTCATGATGTTTGAACCAGGAGTTACTTTTGTGACACTCCTTCTGTCGCTGGCGTTCGTGGTCTACCTGTATCTACTGCAGGAAGAATAGGCACTATCGAGAATGGACGTGTACCAGAAGCTTTATGAGCCTAGGTCAAGGAAGACCGAACAAGTTCAGTCGGCAGAACTGCCTAGTCTGAGCGATTACAAAGCAGTTTGACGGCAACTCACCGGAACTGCCAGGTGTTGCCCTATGAGAGGCTCTGGCTTCCGGGAGGTTGTAGTTTTGACTACTTGGAGGAGTAAACGCGTGTTTGCATTGTTCTGCTCCGCTGGCAGACATCTCTGGAGGTACCGGTAGTGTATGGGCTACGTGGGGAAGGATACGACCAATCTACCAGCATATTCAGTCCTGATGGACGCATATTCGCTGCTGAGTATGCCAAGAAAGCTGTCGAACAGGGAGCAACCTCGATAGGAGTACTTGTGAATGAGGGAGTCGTCCTAATGGCAGAGAAGAGGATCATGCCTCTTCAAGAACCCGACTCCATCGAAAAGATATCCAAGATTGAAGAACACGTCGGAGTCGCAACCTCTGGATTCATGGCTGATGCCCGAAGGCTGGTCCAGCAGGCGCGCCTACAGGCGCAGTCATACTGGCTGACCTATGAGGAGCCAGTTCCCGCTGAGGCCGTGGCTGAGCATATCTGTGATTTGAAGGCGCGATTCACACAGGCAGCTAGAGGAAGGCCTTACGGTGTTTCCATGATTATAGGTTCCGTAGACCCTGACGGTGCTCCAAGACTCTTCGTCACTGATCCAGTTGGCACATATTGGGGATTCTTGGCGGCTGTCATAGGTCGAGGTAGCACGCGTGCCGGTGAGTTCATTGAAAGCAAGTATGACCAGACGCGCAAGCAGTCACTTGACCAGGCAATCCGCCTTGCTCTTGGTGCCCTTCGCGAAGCAACAGACTCTGATTTGACTCCAGAAAATGTTGAGATTGCCAAGATACCTACGAGCACACGCACGTTTCAGAAACTCACTCCTGATGAAACGAAGGCCGTTCTGAAGCCACCTGGCGTCAAAGAGAAGGAATAGGAGCTGAATGACACTTGATGGGTTCCGGAAAGAAGTCTGGGGAGAAATGGCTGGAACTAGATGCAGTTGTCATTGGCATGAAGAAGGGCCATCTGAGATTCGAGCTATTCGTTGATCCCGACCTAGCATTCGAATATAGACGAGGCGCCGAGATTCCGATTGAGGATATTCTCAAGAGTTTCGATTTGTACGAGGACGCAAAGAGAGGCGAGAAAGCCTCTGAAGACTTGGCCGCAGAGGAATTCGGAACGTCAGATGTGTTCGAGATGGCCTCCGAGATAATCAAGAATGGCGAATTCAGATTGACACATGAACAACGTAATCAGCTTGTGCATGAGAAGACAGAGGCCATAATCGAGAACATCTCGAAGCGAGCGATGAATCCTCAGACTGGTCACCCTCATCCACCAGACCGGATTAGGCAGGCTATGGAGGAGGCCAAGGTCACTGTTGATCCGTTCATCAAGGTCGACGAACAGATACCTGGGATAGTCAAAGCACTTCTCGTGATCATCCCGATTTCCTTTGAAAGCGTGAAGTTGCAGGTCACACTTCCTGCGGCTTTCTCAGGAAAGGGCTACAATATGGTCGCGAATATTGGAGTCATCAAGTCCGAAACGTGGGCACAGGATGGGTCTTGGTCTGGACTAGTGGAGATTCCCGCCTCAAAGCGGCAGGAATTGTATGATGACTTGAACAAACTCTGCAAGGGGCAAGTGAAGATAGAAACCGTTCGATGACGAACATTGACAGTAATCAATTATCCAAGAAAAACGATAGAAATGAGGGAATAAATTGGCAGTATACTTTCAAAAACGAGAAGTTGTGGTCCCAGGACAGTTGCTGGCTGAGGGTCGATATCGTCCCTCCTATGGGACCTGGATGGATGAAGGGGGCAAAATCTACTCCACACTGGTTGGCCTTGCCGAGCTGCGTGGAAACACTGTGAAAGTGGTGGCCCTTGAAGGAGTCTACATTCCTCGGGAGGGCGATCTCATAATCGGAACCATCACAATAGTAGCAGGCAATAACTGGAAGGTGGACATTGGTTCTCCATATATTGCTTCACTCCACGCGAACAACGCACTCCGAAGGCCATACGCTGACGACATATCTCAGTACATGGACATTGGTGATGTAGTTGCAGCAGAGATTATCGCATATGACCGAGGAACGGGGCCATTCTTGGGCATGAAGGGACGCGGACTACGAAGGCTCACGGATGGGATGATACTCGAGATCAGTCCTGCCAAGATACCGCGGGTCATAGGCAGGAGAGGCTCCATGATTAACATGATCAAGGACCAGACTGGAATTCAAACGATGGTCGGCCAGAACGGGCGCATCTGGATACGTGCTCCTAACAATGATGTTCTACGCCTGGTAATCAAAGCTTTCAAGATGATAGAGACTCAGGCTCACACATCAAAGCTCACGGACCGAGTGCGGCAGATGCTCGAGGAGGAAATGGCAGAGATACGAGGAAAAGAACCTCCTTCTGATGACGTCGTTGATGAAGAAGAACCCAGCGAGCCCGAATCAATTGAAGATTCACCAGACACTGAAACATCTCCGGAAGTCGAAGAGCCGGCCGAACCCGTTGCAGAAAAGTCCGAAGAAGATACTGAAACTGAAGAATCAGATAAGAAAGATGATGAGGAAGTGAAAGAAAAATGAGTCCAGAACAGAAACCTGACTCTCTTATGACCGCAGAGGGCCTCCGATTTGATGGCAGAAGACCAGATGAGATGCGGCCAATACAGATGGAAGTTGGTGTGCTGAAGACGGCCGATGGATCTGCATCGATAAGGCAGGGCAAGACGTACATTCTTGCAGCCGTCTATGGCCCCCGTGAGCTGCACCCAAGGCATCTCACACTCAATGACAGAGCCTACCTGCGTGTTGTCTATAGAATGGCCACGTTCTCTGTGCCTGATAGAAAAAGGCCTGCACCTTCACGAAGAGAGAGAGAAATCTCGATGGTGATTGCTAATGCTCTTCAGCCTGCCCTGTTCTTGGAGGAGTTCCCCAAGGCCGTTGTTGACGTGTTCATTCAGGTAATCCAAGCTGATGGAGGCACAAGATGCGCTGCGATAAATGCGGCCTCGCTTGCATTGGCTGACGCCGGGATTCCTATGAAGTCTCTGGTACCCTCAGTGGCTGTAGGTAAGGCAGAAGGTACACTGATCGTCGATTTGGGTGATGAAGAGGACAAGTACGGTCAGGGCGACGTTCCCATGGCCATCCTACCAAATACCAACGAGCTCACCTTGCTCCAGCAAGATGGCTCATTCACTCGTGAGGAGTTGATGGAGGCAATGGAGATGGGCGTCAACGCCTGCAAGTATCTTCACGAGCTGCAGAAGGACGCACTCAAACGTGCATATTCCAAGAAGGCATCTGAAGAAGATGATGAGGAAGAAGACGACGAATATGATGACGACCTCGAGACCGACCTCGGAGAGGCCGACATAATGGAGGATGAGTAGAATGGGAGACTTTAGTGCGGAAGTCATTAGTCACATTGACAGGAACTACATCGCAGATCTTCTCGCCAAGGGCGAGCGAGTCGATGGCAGGCAATTCGGTGAGTACAGACCGCTTGAGATTGAACCCAGTCCAGTCGCGGCAAAGGCGGAAGGTTCTGCCATAGTGCGTCTTGGAGGGACTAGTGTCGTAGCCGGTGTGAAAGTTCTCACTGGTGAACCGTATCCGGACACTCCAGACGAAGGAGTGGTGATGGTGACAGCAGAGTTGGCCCCTATTGCCTCTCCTCTATTCGAGCTTGGTCCTCCAAAGGAGGATGCAATCGAGCTTGCCCGAGTCGTAGACCGGGGAGTCAGAGAGTCTGAGTCCGTGGATGTGCACAAGCTCTGTATTGAACCTGGGAAGAAGGTCTACATGATCTTCTGTGACATCTACACATTGGAGTACGATGGAAACCTCATTGATGCTTCATCAATTGCAGCGAATGCAGCATTGCTCGGCACAAGATTTCCTGAGCAGAAGTTGGAGGATGACAAACTAGTCGAAACCGGCAAGATGCTGGAGCTTCCTTTGAAGAACATGGCCATTGAACACACCGTGTCCAAGATAGGATCACATTTGGTCATCGACCCTCACCTCAAGGAAGAGATGGTCCAAGACTGTCGACTGACTATGGCCATCGACCAGAAAGACAACTTCACGGCGATGCAGAAGGGAGGCGGAAAAGGGGCCATGTCACTGAAGATGATTGACAATGCCATGGGCATGGCACTAGATAGCACCAAGGAGATTCGCGAACTAATCCGAGAGAGCATGAAAGACGTGGAGTGAGAACCAAAGAAGTGTCTTGGTCCCATCCGAGACACAACTCTCACTTCACTGATAGATAGTCTAATAAGCGAAACTCGGTGGCGAACTGTTGGACTCTGACCCAGAAAACTAGGAGATCACAACTTTGGGACGAAAGACCAAGAAGGTAGGCAGCACGGGTAGATTCGGCTCCAGATACGGGGCCAAATTGCGCCGCAGAGTGCTTGACATAGAGAGGAGACGTTC
>JBHLPB010000050.1:9192-11991 GCA_048939905.1 Promethearchaeota archaeon | reverse complement strand
TAGATCTATTCAACGGTGCCATCCTTTTCTTTGTGCTCCTTGCGGAGATGTTCTTGAGATACAGAATTGAATGGAGGATACTGAAGTGACCCTCGAACTAGTCGGTTCATCCATTGTGACTGCAGCGACGTTCTTTCTGATACCCACCTTGGGAGAGATTCTTGCAGAACGATCTGGGATATTGAATCTCGGCATCGAAGGGATGATCATCTCCAGTGCTGCTGGAGCATTTGGAGCAACCTACTTGACCGGGAACGTATTGATAGGAGTCCTTGCGGGAATGGCACTGGGCGGCTTGTTGGCGTTCGTGCACGGAGCCATATCAATCACATTCAATCGCAACCAAGTTGTGTCAGGAATATCTCTGACAATCTTTGGCACAGGTCTCAGTGGACTAATAGGACGAGATTTCGTTGGAAGGACTATAACTGCATTGGAACCTATTCCGATTCCAGGACTGAGTGCCATTCCATTCTTTGGCCCGGTCTTCTTCAATAAGGACGTACTAGTATATGCGTCGTACCTGCTAGTTCCGATTCTTTGGTTCATCCTTTTCAGGACACGCCCGGGGATAGTGATTCGAACTGTTGGTGAGAATCCTACCGCGGCATACACGCAAGGGGTGAACGTGGTTTTGGTCCGCTACGTGTGCGTCGTATTGGGTGGAGTGCTCTGTGGGCTCGGTGGGGCTTATTTGACGGTAGCATGGCTGCCAGCCTGGACTGAAGGAATGACTAGTGGAAGAGGATGGATAGTGATAGCGCTTACAGTAGTAGCACTATGGCACCCCATAGCGGCGTTTGTAGGTAGCTACATCTTCGGCATTTTCCAGGTAATCCAATTCACGTTCCAACTCTCTGGAATCCCTGTTGCCTTCATCAATATGTTGCCTTATCTGTCAACGATAACATTCATGGTGGTCTGGGGAATCTTACTCAGTAGACAGAAGGTGAAACGAATAATAGGAGCACCTTCGGCGTTATGCGTTCCCTTCGAGAAGGGCTAGATTCTGAAAAACCGAAACAGGGCAGAACCCTATCCCCAGAGTGTCCTAGAGTAGTACCACAGCGCCGGCGATTACTAGACTTATCACTGCCATTCCAATTGTCCCCCAGATGTGGCCCTTGGCATGGAAGACTCTGAAGTCCTTGTACTCCTTCTCTCTCATGTGTTCAGTACCAGGAATCACGACGAAGTCAGGAGTGATTGTTCCGACTATAAGCCAGTCCAGAATCACCAAATCCGCGAAGTTGCCGAACATCATTATCCCAAAGACATTGAGAAAGGCATCGAGTAGCGGAATTGTCCCCACATATGTGCTCTCCAGCATCAAGGTAGACACAACAGGAAAGCCCAAACCCAACAGTAGGAAAGGTATGAAGAGAAGACCACCAATCTGTCGCTCCCTCTTTGTCTGGGGAGGCACAGCATCTGTGATTTCTTTAGGATAGTCGCTGAATCCCCAGATTCGCGGACTGAGCTTCATCATGACGGCTAGAAGGTATAGTGTGAGAAGCACAGCAAAGATTGTTCCATGGACAATGATGTTGTAGACCAATGACATGGCTTAGCCTCCCGCAGTGTCATAGGTAAGTTAGACGTGTCTAACTTTTTAATTCTCGCATCGACGAATACACTGATTAGAAATCGAGGGTCCTAACTCAGCGATGGTCGACGTTAAGCATGCTGCTTCGTTTGTTAGGAGGGTAGGGGACACGGTTCAGCAGGCACGCTTGGAGTGCATTCTCCAACAGAAACGTCCGCCTAGGTCAGTTCTCAGCGCAATCGAGGACATGAGAAATTCAGATGGGGGATTCGCGTTCTGGGATGAAGAGATTAGTAGCATCGCCTCAACGCTCAACATTCTGGGTTGGGTGGATGATCTATCAGTGAAGAAGGGGGCACTTGTCGACAAGACATTCGAGTTCCTCTTGGACCATCAGCAGGAGGACGGCGGATGGGATGAGCTCAAGGCTGTCAGGAATCTCAAAGCACCTCCCTTCATGACTCCTGGGGAAACGGACACCCGTGTCTGGCTTACTGCCTGTTGCGCACACTGGTTTGTTCGCTTTGGTCGTGCGGAGCCACCAGGAGCAAAGGGATGTCCGGTACGGTTTCTAGAGCAGCATATACAGCCCTCGGGACTCCTAAGCGGCTATCTACGAGCAACGTGGGACGCCCTTGTCATCTTCGGCTATCATCCGGGAGTAGACTCGCAACTATTCGCGAACACAGTGAAAGCAATTGAGGACAGCTTTGCTCCGGAGGCGTGGGATGGCTCTGTTATTGCCTGGCTTCTCCGAGCACTTCGTGATTCAGGACTCAAGTCAGACCACCAACTTGTGAGTCGCTCGCTCGATGCGCTAGAAAAGAACCAGCTCGTCGATGGTAGCTGGGGCTCAGAGGATGGCGACGAGTACTCAGTCTGGGCGACAGTCGATGCACTTCGCGTCCTGAAAGACTTTGGAAGGGTGTGAAGCTGCGGTAGCTATGGTACTCTCCGCATCAGGGTGATTAATCTAGATGTTCTAGAAAAGCAACTGCAAGCCTAACGGCATTTAGTAGCACACTCTGGTCTATCATGTCCGGCGTGTCTTTGAGTGAATGCCAGTTGGCGATGAATTCATCGGGGCCTATTCCTACAACTGATGCGGCACGAAGACCGGCCTTGATGAAGTTTGATGCATCAGTGCCACCAAACCGGGGAACTCCTGAAGCAACATCTAGTCCTGCCTCATTTGAGGCCTCGACTACTAGCTCGCAGAGCTCAGATGTGAGCTTTGTCAGATACATCGGCTC
>JBHLPB010000050.1:0-9092 GCA_048939905.1 Promethearchaeota archaeon | reverse complement strand
TAGAAAGATGAAATACGGAAATCTTCGCTTCAGTCGTTCGTGTATTGGGAACTCGTAGGCTGAGTCATGATGTCCTGAAATGAGAACGAGTTGCTTGGGAGAGTCTTTAGGGGGAATCTTTCCATAGACGTTCGCCCCAGTCCGCTTCGGAAAAAGCGGGTCAACGACTTCTCTTAGTGACATCATTTCTAGTGCAAAGAGAACAAGTGCCAGAGCAGAGAAGAATGCAGTGAACAAAGGCCAGACCAAATAGAAGAGAACCCCGATAACGTAGAACGTCACGGACACGCGCACAACATCAAGGAAAGCCGCCGGATGGCAGGAGAACTCCTCCAAGAAAGTGGAGGCACAATATTGCTTGTACTCCTCGCGGATTCTTAGACCCGCCTCTGCTTCTGCGGTGCTAGTGCCCAGCCGAGGGCCCACCTCCTGACATATCTCAGCTATGAACTGTCGCAGGCGTGCACCTAAGTCATCTGAATATGAAGGGTTATCAAAGCCACTCATTTGCAGTCGCTACTCCTTCCGAAAGGCCTTCAGTGTCTTGTAGATGCACCCTATATTCTTGTCCAATCCAATGCAGCGCAATTACGTGGGCAGAGGTTCAGAATTGGTACTTCTTTTGGGATCTCTGTCTCATGTAGTTCACGGCTATCAACACGAGGATAGCGACAAATCCAGCTGAGAATATGAGAAGAACCATGTTCAGAATAGCTGGATCAAACGGAAGGGTCGTCGTGGTTGTTGGAGTCGTGGTGGCCGTGGGTACTCCACTGTTTATCTCGATAGACTCGATGTTGCTCCACGTACTCACAGCGTCATGGTCATCAACAGTCCGGACACGGAAGTAGTAGACACCATTGGAGAGTCCGGTGAAATCACGATCTGTTCCGGTCAGATTCCACTCGCCCAGAATCAGAGTGAAGTCATCGGTAGCACTCATCTGCACCTGATAGTGAGAAATGGCATCCTCCAAATCAGACCCAGCCGTCCAATTCAACGTGAAGTAGGAAACCGCAATTGTAGTCCCTGGGTCAATGAGTATGGGTTCTGTGGGAGGCTGATTGAGAATGGGGAATGACAGGATGCTTGTGTATGCCACATTGAAGTTTGTCGAGTTGTCGAACGCCTCAACGTAGTACTCAATGAGATCATCCACTACGAAAGAGCCAATGTCACAGCTGTACTCGTCGCCGACTCCCAGGGTCATTTCTACAGATTGCCATGTACCTGAGTTGACTCTGTAGTAGCATGTAGCGTTCTTGACATCCCTGAGATCCGTTATATCTGCGAATACAGTCACTGAGTCACCGTGCTTGGGTTCTTCAGGTGAGAGAAGAGGTGTAGATATTGATGGACCCACTAGGTCATCTATAATCTGCACAAAGAGATTCTGTGGGAAGCACCAGAAGCCTGCTGTTCCATTGTCATCTACTGCGCGGACTCTGAAGTAGTATGTACCATTGTCGAACAACATCATATCGTAGTCATCAGTATAGGCGACTATCTCATCCAGAATCGTCGTGAACCAACTGCTGTCGCTCATCTGAATCTCATAATGGTCGATGTGACCATCGGTGTCATCTGATGCAGTCCAGTTCAGCAGGAACACTCCATCATCATCAGTAGTTCCAGGGTCGTACAACATAGGGGTTGTCGGAAAGTAATTGATTCCATTCAGGTGAACGACGGAGGACACGGACTCAATCTGGTCTGCTGAATTGTCGAATGCGCGAACATAGTAGTCCTTCTCTTCACTGGAGTTGAAATCCCCAATAGCCGCAGAGTAGAAGTCACCACCCATTGGAGTCATTGACACGTTCTGCCAGGTGCCAAGATTATCACGGTAGTAGCAAGTGATGTTGTCCAGCCCGTCAGAATCAGTCGCTGTGACGTTGACAGTCATTGGATCTCCATGGACTGGACTCAAGGGAGCGTGGGTCAGACTCGACAGCAGTGGAGCATCATTCGGAGGGACAACATCTGCCAACCAATGGATGGTGTTAACAAGCAGGACATCGTTCTCGCTGTCAAAGTAGTCAATGACGCCATCATTGTCATGGTCCTCATCAAGAGGCCAAGAGGTGCAGTCCATGAAGTTGCCATCAAGAACCACTGATACCTTGCCAGCGCCATATGTTGAGACTGCCATCAGTGTGATGCCATCTGCCCCTAGCCAGTCAGCCCACCAGCCACCCTCTCCCCAGCAGCTTGTCCCATCCCAGTCTGTCACTATTATACGCTCTGCGTTTGCTGGGAGTGTTGTGAAGCCATCACTGGCATAGAACTCTACTCGTGACACATTGTATGTTATTGGATGAGAGAGAATGTTGTCAGCTGTTAATGCGAATTGACTCTCATAATACCAGTTCATAGCATCATCAGTGTCCCACACACAGTCCCGAGCCCAGTCATACCCGAAGTTGTTCGCGAGGGCTCTGATATCATCTCCATTGGTGGTCCAATCAGACTGGATGAAAATCGACCCCCCATTTGCTACATAATCATTGAGTATGGCTACCTCTCCTGCGTCATAATCGTCAGTCGGGTAGTAAGGGATAGGACAAATGACAACATCGCTTGCATTGAGGAAGGCCGCATCCAATGTGTCCATCCGAGAGACTGCAAACCCGGCCTCCACCAAATCCTCCACAAATGCGATTGCAGGGTGATCGTCGGTATAGAATTGATCTTGACGTTCGTTTGTCCAACTGTACTCTGAATCTTGTGAGTAATCGAAGACCACATGATTGGGTAGCCGGATAGCGTTACCAAGTATCTGCTCATAATAAGGACCAGGGTCTGAAAGGTCAAAGCCGAGGAAGACAACGTGTCCCCGACCCATGGTCTTATGGACACATACTGGGCTGTCTGTATCATAGTCGGCAATTGCATTGGTCCCATCTGTCGTAGCAACAGCAAAGGTGTGGTTTCTGGGAACCCATCTATACTTGACTTGTCTACCCAGTGCATCACCGAATGTAAGACGATTCATCTCCATTAATGCTGCACTGGGGTACTGGCCCAGCACCGGACCGAACTGCATGAGGCTGGACTCGTTGTAGATGTGTAGACCAAGTCCGGGAGCGATTTCGTTTCCAAAATCAAGGAGTACAACTACCCCTCCGTCGTTCACAAAGGTTGTGAGTGTGGAGGCCCATGTCGCCCCGACGGTCTTCATGATTGTCGTGTTTGCGTTCTCCTGCTCTGGAATCAGGAGGATGTCCTTGCCAGGCAGCTGTGTGTCGAGGTTTGTGTAGTCTGTTAGGTTTGTGTACTGATAGTCAGTGCCAAAGGTATTGTTGATTGCCATCATGGTATTCTCATATTCCTCACCTGCGCGGTCATCAACGAACTCTGTGTAAACAAGTATCGATGGTGGGGCAAGCTCGAGCTGCGAGACGGACGGCGAGTAAGGCAGCATCTCACGTTGATCTACTGGAACTCCGTATTCGGATTCGACACTTGGACTTGTAAGAATGAAGCATACTTGCGCCAATGTAAGCAGGGCGACGGTGATAGCGGTAATCTTTCGGGAGTTCAAGATGATGGCCTCTCATTAACAACCACTTGGATGTAGAATCCGTTCAAGTCCTTACAGACACGTCGAACGGAGGGTGGCGGTCATTCCTCTGCTTGAGTGCATAAAAGCAAATTCTGTGCAGAGGAGTCCATAGTCTACTATCCATTCATGGATGAGAAGAAGAAGGTGTTTGAGAGGGTTGCACTAGATGTGATTCCGAGCTACATATCTTAGCAGGTGGGAACCGTAAGGTACTCTCTCACCCACGTTTCCTCTTGAAGAAAAAGGCCGCCAAGACAAGTGCAACTGCAGACATCGGTAAGACCACAATCAACAGTAGGTCGGGTCCAAGAGGTGTAGTGGGGATGGTGACATCACCTGAGAGGCTTGTCACATGAACGTCGATCTCAGTGGGTCTCATTGTTACCTGATAGCCATGTTCCTGGAGGACATTCATTGTTCGTTTCAGGTAGTTGTGAAACGACTCATCCATCTCCCAATATGATATAATCGGGTCGCTCATTGGAGCATAGTCAGGGTCGAGTGATGAGTACCTCTCATGATTCTCAGCAATTGCCGTGGGTACTAGAATGTACTTTGATGCCCAGTAATCTAGAGCTACGGGGTCTTGACTAGCACCTATGATATCGGTGAAGCTGGCATCTTCATTGAAGGTTTCCGGGCCGCAATCCGCTGAACTCTCTACAGGGTTGGCATTTACCCATATGGTATCAAGTATGTTGAGAACGGGAAACCTAGTTTCTGCCATCAAGGTCCCCATGCCACCCAAAGCGATTGAGAGATGTTCATGTGGCCAGTCAGGATGAACAGAAGGCACAATCTGTCCATTAGGAACGCCCATGTAGTGTTTGACGCATCCGGTTACACCATAGCGTTGGTGGGATTTCAAGACTGGCATGTTGATGACCTTCAGCCTCTCTGAGTCAAACCCCGTTTCATTGTCCCACACGCCGTTCTTGAAGCTTATGTATGTCCCATATGGTGTTCCAAACTTTGGGTAGCTTACGTAGATATGTGTGGCATCGTTCCAGGTGTTGTTTACCACGTAGCCATCCTCAAAGTCCCCTGCGTCATAATCGTCAACCGTACGACTTCGTATACGATCCCAGAGTTTTGTCGAAACATTGTGTGACGAAAACGAGTCAACAACTGTCTGCATACTCTGGAAACGGTTGACCGCATTGCTCCATGTACGGTCCAGACTCCCCAGCCCTTGTCCGTTGTCAGCAACAACAATCTCGCCAGTGAACCCATCCGGATGGCTTACTATGGCTTGTATGACACTCTTCAATAGGTCAGTATTGGTTCCTCCTCGAGCTTGCCACTGACCGTTCACCTTCAGAATCACGATGTCATTGTTCCCAATCAACCCGGATGTCTGAGAATCGGTTCTGTAGAAACTGATGTCTTCTGTTTCCATCAGCTCGAACAAGGCAGCAACTGCCTCGTCCATATTCCCCTCAAGCCCTGTGGCATTCTGAACAAAGAAGACGTCCGAGGCTGCTTCAGTGGCCAAGGCATTGTGTGAATTCAGTTCTATGGGAACTCGAGTATAGTCAACATTCGCTCCCTGCACGTAGTGAAGGCCAGCCACCAAGGCCCCATCCGCAACAAATGCAGAACCCAGAAAAAGGACTACAAGCACTCCAGCTGGCTTCAGTACTCCGGAAGAGGACCGCATCTTCGCAAGACTCGGAATAGAAGCAAGCAACGCCACGTGAAAAACACGGACATTGGAGATTGCGGCCTGCTGACAGGGATAGGATATCCTCGAAGGTTTGAGCCCTGTTCTGAGAAAGAACCAGAGGGCACTGACCGCGGCCAAGACACCCAGCTTCCAAAGCCACCGCTTCTTCGTCCTATGCTGACCAGATTGACTGTCCGCCAGTTCGCACTCTTTCCGATCCATATTGCCTCGGCTCCAATCGGCGCCATGCAGAGCTCCTAAATTCCTTCGCTCCGATGAATAAAACCAATCCGATTCACGCTGGAATTACCTCGAGACATTTGCGATAATGCTGATAAGCAGGATTCCGTCACAGATTCAGGAGGATACAGGCATATGTCGGGCATTCTTTTGCTCATTGGGAGGAAGCCCTAGATGGTTCTTGGTTCGAACTCTCTGAGTTGGGCGCCCTTCCTTCCTTCGATGGAAGAGTTTATATGTGCGTTTGTATCATGTGTTATGTAATAGTATTACATAAGGTAAAGGGTTGACGAGATTGAGCGGGAAAGGAAGTATCCAAGAGGTAGCAGATGAGATCCTTAGGGGAACAAGGCTAAGCCTAGGGAAACCGATATCTCTGCCTGGAGTAGCGGTTGTCCCGGTCATTGTCCCCAGGATTCTGGAGTGGAACATACAGTCCCTCAGAACCATCGATGATGAGAACGAGGCATGGGTGAACTTCGTCAAGGATATTCCTCAGAACACATGCGGCATCATCTTGGTGGACTCTCAAAGCAAGGTGATTGCATTCAGGATCTTCCACGGAGTTCATGATTTCTGGGAAGGAATAGGAAACACTGAGGACACTGTCATGGGACACTATGATGAATCACAAAAGCCAATCCCAGAAGCAACAGCCGTTGGGAAAGCAGTCATCTTCCTGACAAGGCTAAGCAGGATGGGACCACCAGGCATCCTCAGTGAAAGCACGTCGGACTACTTCGCAGTTGTCAGTTCCCCGCGGGAAGAAGTGGCTCCCGCCACCGAGGGCTCTAGTGCTAGTTGGAGGGCTATTCTCTATCGATCAATAGAAGCATAGTCCGCTTCCCAAGAGGTTATGTAGGCTTCTGCACTATTGTTAATTGGGTAGATATAATGGAAAAGACCGAAGAACAATGGAAACTGACCCTTACGCCTGAGCAGTTCAAGATTCTCCGTCAGTGTGGGACAGAGCCGCCGTTCAGTGGGAAATACGTGAACCATAAGGGGAACGGGATCTACGTCTGCGCCGGTTGCGGCAACGAGCTGTTCTCATCTGAAACGAAGTTCGATTCTCGCAGCGGTTGGCCGAGCTTCTGGGAGAAGCTGTCAGAAGATAGTGTGGAGATGAGGCCAGACAACAGCCACGGAATGAGAAGAACAGAGGTGCTCTGTAGAAACTGTGGAGGGCACCTAGGTCACGTATTCGATGATGGTCCTAATCCGACAGGGCTCAGGTACTGCATAAACTCGGGAGCCCTTGATTTCAAGGGCGAGAACGAAAGGCCCTCTGAATAATGAATCATGAATCATAAAAGGGAGAATGACGCAAGGAGGAACGATGCACAATGTCCGAACATCGTCATGGGCATCTCGCCGGGGAGTTGCCAGGTAGTCACACCTATCAGATGGCGCTGCTTGTCATATTCCTTGTAGTCTGGGGAGTAGACTCGTTTCTTCTCCGTTTCACAACCTTCTTGGTGAATGGAATCCCCATCTGGTTCCCCATCATTCCAGCAGCTGTCGTCTTCGCGGCGGCGGTCTATTTCATGAATGCTTCTCACAAGGACCTCTTTGACACCCATGAAGCTGGACTGGCAACAGGAGGCGTCTTTGCCCGCGTTCGTCATCCAATGTATCTCGGAACGCACCTGTTCTATCTCGCACTGGCGATAGGAACTCTCTCTTTGGCTTCGATTGTCATGTGGATTATCACCTTTGCATTCTACAACGTTCTTGCCAACTATGAGGAGAGGTTGCTCGAAGAGAGATTCGGAGAGGAGTTTCTGGAATACAAGAAGAAGGTCCGGAAGTGGCTCCCACTCTAGATCTTCCGAAGTTCCGGCTTCTTCTTGTCAATGTAAGGCGTAGCTATTGCTCCCTCTAGAGGACCTTCCGTGGAAAGACGAGATCCATGGTATAGTGGTGGATAGATTAACGGACTAGCCGACCAATTGATTGGGAGCCTGCCAAGAAACCATAAGTGGTGCTCTGATGAAGTGCGCTGAAGAGTAGTCTAATATTCTTAGTTGATTGATTGTATGTCGGAAAGACCCGCGTTGTGTTCTAGGAGAAATAGAGATGGACAATGACACAACTGATTCGACAGAAATGAGTGAAGTATCCACAGTCACCACGCCTGAAGCGCAAACTGAAATGGAAGAGCCCGATGTTGGCCCACCTGTCGGATTCAGGTCACGTATAACCGGGATTATCGCAGCAATACTGCCTCTGATCCAGTCAATTCCCCCACTGTGGATATGGGGAGGGCTGATGACCATTCCACTCATCAGTTATCTGGCATTGATGGTCACATCGTCCCCCTTGAACTTCCTAGCGGCACTATTCAGCCTCTTCTTTGGGGGGTTCATCTGGGAGCTGGCCATCGCCGCGATTGGGCTAGTCATGCTGGTGTTCTCCATTGTGCATCTGAGAAGAGGGAAGAAAGCAGGACTTGTCAGGACTGGCCCCTATGGACTAGTCCGACATCCTCAGTATCTTGGCGTTGTCCTATTCACTCTGACACTCACTACGCGTAGCTACTGGATAATAACTAACACATTTGGGATTGGCTTCTTGGGCCCGAATGAAACCCTTGCTGTCTGGTTCATTACTCTCCTCGCATACATGTTCCTTGCAGGTGTAGAAGAGTTGCACCTTGGAAAGGTCTTCGGCGTCGATTATCAGGACTATCGGCGAGATGTGGGATTCATGGTACCTTATCTGAAGACAGAGAACAGAGGATTGGAGATACTGGCTTCATTTGTAGTACTTGCGCTGATTCTCTTTGGCGTGGTCTACCTCAACATCGTAGCCCTATCTCCTGGAGTCTTCTGATAGAGCAATCTAGACAGATAGTGCCTTCTTGAGTGAGGATACAAACTCCGCTTCATCATCTTCGATTCTCTGTTTCACTGCCCTCCAAGTCATAGGACAGTCCTTGTAGTCCACCCCTAGCAACTCGTGGATCTGCCTGTCAATGTCACGCTTGTTCTCCTTGGTGACCTCGACATCAATCTCCTCGAAAAGACGCTTCATATGTCGAAAATAGCAGGTCATTTAGCTCACCACACAAGCTCACTAGGAAACCACTGCATGTCGGGCTTTCAAGTGTTTTCCTGTGTCCCGACGATGTCATCAGTTGTCCTCAATGCTCTTGGCAGCAGACTCCTCAACTGAACTATCGTTCTGATAGCGTTACTGGCATCTTTCATGGGCCTCCGCATAGTGACAACACCCGCACATCCAATGCCCAGCAGTGCTCAAGGCTTAAATTGGAAAATGTGGTATTCATCATGGGAGGTCTTCTTGTATGAGAGGGAGATACGCGCCGCCCGCCGGTTCTATTCTAGGTAAGCACATTCTGTTTTCGAGATACAATGTGTCTTTGGACAGGGCCACGAAGAGGAAAGCTGCTGTCGGCAGTATTGTGGTTGTCATAATTCTCTCATTCTTTGCGCTCTTAGACGCGCATAGGGCAATCACTGGTCTGCCTCAGTATCAAGACGTTTTGGTCGTGTCCGTAGGAAACGATCGAGCAACTGGAACCACATCTGGCATCATTACAGAAACTCTCGCTAAGATTCAAGATGCGCATACTACGTTGGGCTCTGAGAACAACGA
>JBHLPB010000049.1:0-12026 GCA_048939905.1 Promethearchaeota archaeon | reverse complement strand
CCCAATGTCGACCAGTCTATCTGATGATATAGCATCTAGAGCGTCGAAAGTGCTACCAAGTATTTCATAGTTTCCCGCGACACAAAGGGAGGGTGAAGGAGAATCCAGGAGTGGCTCTAGGAGTTTCTGTAGCTTCTTAACAGATTCCTTCGCAATGGACGACAGATCCTCTCCGGATTTGAGATAAGCAGGCTCTGCAAGGTAGTCCCCATCGAAAAGCAGAATGTCCGGAGGACATGCCTTGAGATTCTCTAGTAGAAGCCTTACTTTCCCATACTCCTCGTGTGGGTCTCCGCTGCCTGCAAACTCCAGAACTGTGGAATCCTGAAGTAGCGATTCAATCTTCTCAACCTTGAATGACGGACCTTTCCTTCTCAAGAAGCTCATGTTTGTTCTCTCAACCTTCCAACGATTCTGCACTCCAGAGATGAGTATCACTGGATTTATCTGTTGGGGCATAACCTTCACATGTGCTGAATCAGGAGAAGGTGATAGGATTGAGTAGCGGTCAAGGGACCAAGAGAGTCTACATAGACTGCTATGATGCACTTGGGTTCTATGAAGAGAACTACGAACGGATAGTTCTTGTCATGAAAGCCCTCGCGCAGTCGCGTCCCAAAGAGAGAGAATGGGTATCTGCACAGGCTGTGGGTGGTCGTTGGGCTCGTTCGATAAGATGCCTCTTCGAAACTGAGCAGGATTCGCACGACATAAAGAAGCTGATGCTTGGGATTGAGTACTGCGCTAGAAGCGAACTGCCTGACTCACTAAAGAGGTACACTGAGTCAGAGATATTTCGGTTCGCAGACTTTGATGTGATAGAAGCTGGTGATGTCAACGCTGGCACGATGAGGCGGTTAGCCGGCAAGATAGCTGGGAAGAAGATTGGCATAGGGTCATTGCGGGAATCCGGCTCAGATGCTGAGCTCATTCTATCATGTCGGAAAGAGTTGCTGGAAACACTAGACTCTACTAACAAAGAGAAGCTCATCGAGCTTGAACGCAGAATATTCGAGCAGCTTGAGAGGACCATACCAGCATAGGCTTTCAATTCCGCCGAGTAAGACAGAGTCCCGCAGGACCCTCTGAATCTCGTTGAAGACTAGCGTCTATCCTATCTCTTCGGGCGGCGGAAGAGTGTTCACTCTTCTGGGTTCCTTTCGAAACTCCAAATCTCTCTCAGTTTCTAGGCTTTCCGTGTAAACTACATCCCCCTCTACCTTCACATCACGTTCAAGGTAGATGGTCCGGCCATAGATACTGCCAACTCTAGCACGTTCTTCAATCCTAATCTCATCACCATAGAGCGATTTCGTCCTTGCCTGCTCCCTTACAAGTATCTCTCTGGCCTCTACAGGACACGTCACTTCAGCCCTGCGTCCAAGTCTGAAACCATCTGCTTTTACGTATTGGGCGTCAACAAGGCCACCAACTATTATGCGATAGGTGTCGATTCTGCCGCTGGCCGTAACGGTTCCGCCCACCTTGATCTTCTTCTCGCATTTCAGATCTCCAGCGACTTGAACCTTGCCGCCCACTTCCAAGTTCTGCTTAAGGGTTAGCGGCCCAGCTATGGCGACTTTGCCACCTACGTCTATTGAACCACCCGAGGCGGAGCCGGACACTTTGACAGAGCCTCCCACGTCTACGTCTCCAAATGTCAGGTTATCTCCTGCCTTGAAGCTCCCACCAACATCTATTGAATGAACGGTAGATCCAGATCCCACGACCACAGACCCACCCACCTCTATCTCATCAATCTCTATTGCACCTGCTGACTTGAAGGTGCCACCCACGGCCACCTTTTCGATGTGCCCCTTGTTCACCTTCACTGAACCGCCAACGGCGACCTCCGCACTCTCAATGCTTCCTTTGACCTTGACAGAACCGCCTGCAGAGATCCGGGTAACGTCGGCATCCCCCTCTACCCTCACAGATCCGCCCCCAAAGAGCCTCTGAGCCTTTGCATTGCCTTTTACGTCTATTGAGCCTCCGCCTTTGGCCGAGCCGCACTCCAAGTTGCGGCCTACGCTCAGTGAACCTCCCACACTTATGGACTGTGCACTAGCGAACCCTCGTACTTCGAGACTACCTCTCCTCACGTTGACTTCTGTTTCAACGTGCAGATCACCCTCGACGATGATTCTGTTGCCAGACTTGCACGTTAGTCTGTTGGCTTTCAAAGTCCCCCGGACTACGGTGCTGCCTTTGATTCTCAGTTCACCGCTAATCAGGACTTGGTTTGCCTGCTGCGGTAGAACGAAGCCAACGTTCTCTAGCTCCACATCGCCCTCCACAGTTCCGAGCTCGATCTCTTCCTGTCTCTTGAATACGTGCTTCTCAGCCATTGTCGTTCTTCACCTTGTCTTTTCCTATGTAAACCGGCTCATACTTGGTATATAAAGCGAAACCACAATTCAGGGTCACAGAATGTTACTACGGATGGCCGCACTTCTTCACCACCCCTGGGTCTAGAGTCCCACAATTGGTTCTGGGACCGGTATTCCAACAAGTGATGCCATCCTCTTGTAGAGTTCAAGATACTGATGTCCTCTGACGGTCACAGAGTACACTCGCATCCCTTCCTCCTCATCCTCTTGCAGCAGCCCTCTCTTCATCAGCTCAGTAATCGACTCTTTTGCCCTATCAACCGGCATATTGGTCGATCTGGCCGCCCGTGTGAGTGGACAGTAGCCGTAGATGTAGATGACACGAATAATCTCCGCATAGATGTCGTATCTGGTTCTCTTGATACGCTCCTTCTTCTTCTTCTTCGGCATCCTGCCGCACCTAACTGGACAACATCAATGAGTCATAAAAACACATGTACTGGTGTACGCATATCGATACCAGATTCTGAACTTTGTGATTGCCTTAGAGCAAGCCTTATGACAGAACATCCCAAGAGCCATTCCACCGCCGAGGCTACACAATGATTCTAAGAGCTTACCTCATCAAGAACAACGGTGAGCCAATATACGGTCGAACATACGAGGGTGTGGGCTCGGTCATTGAGAATAGACTTCCTCCTCATATCCGTGCATGCGCCACGCTCTTCCATTCCAGTGAGGGCACAAAAAGTGACAAGGTCTACACACTTGAACAGAGTGGGGTTCTCTGGTCCTACCTCTTTTTCGAGTCCTTTGCAGTGGTACTCATGAGTGCGGTTGATGAAAACCTTGTAGCCCTCAAGAAGATGATGATTTCCATGGGCCGTGCCATCGCACATGAATACGGCGATATCATCAAGTCGTGGACCGGCAACCTTGGTGAGGTCGAAGGGATCGACTTGCTTGTTGACCAACATGTCGGAATTGATTTGGATATCCCTTCTGACGCCATACTCGACATAGTGAAGAGAAAAATCGACTCAACCTTAGAAGCGAAGGAACTTGCTTACGCAGGTGTGTTGGACGCTCACGGTGAGATGCTGATTGGCAACGTTCCTGAGAATCACCTCTCCAGTATTCAGCAGGAGATATCCGCCGGGGTAATACAGCCTGGTGTAGACATGGTTCCTTCCTCCATTGAAGTCATGGGCTACAGCGTTCAGATGTTGAAGGTGAAATCCGTGACGGTTGCAGTTGCAGCTCAAAGAGACGAGAGTCGCATTGCGGCGGTTCAGGCAGTCAGTGAGATTGCTGATGCGCTAGACAATGCAATGTCCGATTGAGCACAAGTTCTAAATGAAGGCATAACTCAACGCCAAGTCCGGTGATTTGGTGTGTTGATTGTTGGTATCAGTGGGTCACCAAAGAAGGAAAGGTCGAACACGCGTTTTCTGCTTGAGAAAGCACTGGCAGCTGCATCGGAACTGCTGCAAACTGTGGCAACGGCAGAATCCACGACTCTGCAGCTTAATCTCGTTGATTTCGAGATTCGTCGGTGCACAGGCTGCGATGCTTGCGTACGGAAGAAACCTTGTCCCGAGAGCGCGCACGACGATATGACACAACTTGAGGAGAAGGTCCTTCTGGCAGACGGTATCATCATTGCAGCACCCTCATACTTTACCTCTGTACCTGGAGTGCTCAAGGACTTCATCGACCGTTCCAGGACGATGAAGATGTTGGACCATCAGTTGAAGGACAAGGTGTTCGGTGCAATAACCTACGCGGGACTGAGATACGGTGGCCAAGAACATGTGGTCGATGTTCTGAACCGTTATGCTCTCGGTCAAGGGATGATTGTCGTTGGAGCGGTAGGGAGCCCAGTCGAGCATGGAACGTTCGGGTCGGGCAGCATGCAAACAGACGAGGGTGAGTGGCGCTCGGCGAAGGCGGACGTCCTCGCCATCGATGCTAGCGAGGAGCTCGGAAGAAGAGTCGCAGGACTCGTGATAAAGACAAGCAAGAGTGAGGGCTAGCTATGAAGAAGCCCGCTACGGCTGGATTGGTTCAAGTCTATACTGGAAACGGAAAAGGGAAGACAACCTGCGCTCTTGGAGCCGGTCTACGCGCGGCTGGTCATGGTCTTGAGGTTCTCATGATTTGCTTCATGAAGGCCAAGGTGGCAGAACGAGATAGTGGGACTGATATCAACTACGGAGAGTTCGCCGCAGTCGAATCTATTCCCAACTTCCGAATAATCCCTGTTGGCCGAATTGACTTTGTGGACAAGGAGAATCCTGATCCTATCGACATCAAGATGGCGCAGGATGGATTGAAGCTGGCTCAAGAGGCACTTAGCAGCCGCGAATGTGATGTCCTTATTCTCGACGAAATCAATGTCGCAGTAGAATGGAATCTGATTTCTCTGGAGGACCAGCTGAATCTCATAAGTGAGAAGCCTGATGGGGTGGAGATAATCATGACCGGCCGGTATGCCCGGAGAGAGCTGTTGGACGCGGCCGATCTAGTGACAAAGATGACTGAAGCGAAACACTACTTCACAGACAGCAAGATGGCTGCCAGAAGAGGCTTTGAGTTCTAGTAACATTGTCAGGCCGGGGTTCAGTCTGCGTATCCAGGAGTGAATGTGGCAAGAATGTCACATGCACCAACGGTGTTGTCAATCAATGTCCTGAGCTCATCGCCGGTGAGGTCCATGTCATTTGTTTCTGCAGTCACTGCAATGTTGTTGTCCGATGTTATTACAAACTTGACTCCATTCACCTTCCAGGAAGCAACCAACAAGTCGTACATGAGTTTGTGTTGTCTATCTTCTGGTATGTTGTCGAAGTTTGTGAACAATGCAGTGATGAACAACCACCTTTCATCTGGATCTGTGAGAATGAGAACTCTCAGCTCATCAAACTGCTCCGTATCCCATACCATGAGAATCCCGTTTTCCTCCTTTGAGTAGACGATTCCAATCTCATCCAACAGGGTCGCAATTCCGTCAAGCTTGGCCATAGACAGTACCTCTAGTGTCGCTCACTTTGACATTAGATAAAACTGTCTAGGATGCATCTTCCCCGAATGCGACACTCCTGGAAACGAACAGTTAATATCGTGACCACTTGTCAGTCTGTTCTACAGAGGAGTGTCTTCGATGGGTGCTGAAAAAGTGAAGGAGAAGGACACTGGCAAGGCAGACGATCCCGAACTGGCTGAGATTCGTGCAGCCATGGATCGTTGGGAATCCAGTACACTTAGCCGTCACGCAAAGACAAATCCAGAGCGAAGGGATGAGTTCATCAGCGTTTCGAGTCGCCCGGTGAGAAGAATCTACACACCGGCGGATTTACCTGACTTCGATTATATGCGGGACCTAGGATTCCCGAGTGAGTACCCCTACACTCGTGGTGTCCAACCTACAATGTACCGTGGCCGATTCTGGACAATGCGCCAGTTTGCTGGCATGGCATCGGCCGAGGAAACAAATGAACGCTTCAAGTTCCTTCTTTCTCATGGACAGACTGGTCTCAGTGTGGCATTTCACCTTCCGACAATTTACGGGAGGGACTCAGACGATCCCTTCTCCTACGGTGAGGTGGGGAAACTTGGAGTGGCAGTTGACACTCTGAAGGACATGGAGATTCTATTCGACGGAATCCCACTCGACAAGGTCACCACTTCAATGACGATAAACGCACCGGCCGCCGTCCTATTATCCATGTACATGGTGACAGCAGCTAAGCAGGGAGTGTCTTCTGACAAGATTGGAGGCACAATACAAAATGATCTCCTCAAGGAGTACATGGCACAGAAATCTTGGATATTCGCTCCGGCACCGTCTCTAAGAATCATTGTTGACATAATGGAGTACTGTGCCAAGCATATCCCTCGGTGGAACACGATTTCCATCAGCGGATACCACATCAGAGAGGCCGGATCGACAGCGGCTCAAGAGCTAGCATTCACTCTTCTGAACGGCATGGAGTATGTGAAGGCCGGAAAGGAGCGCGGGCTTGACGTTGACATGTTTGCGCCACGACTCTCCTTCTTCTTCAATGCGCATAACGACATCTTTGAGGAAGTCGCCAAGTATCGAGCGGCACGAAGGATATGGGCACGTGAAATGAAGGATCGGTTTGGAGCCAAGAAAGAGAGGTCTCTATGGATGAGGTTTCACACGCAGACCGCAGGGTGTTCACTTACTGCTCAACAGCCTCAGGTGAATGTGGTCCGAACGGCATACCAAGCACTGGCAGCGGTCTTGGGTGGCACTCAGTCCCTTCACACAAATAGCATGGATGAGGCTCTCTGTCTCCCGACGGAAGACGCAGTTAGAGTGGCCCTGCGAACGCAGCAAGTCCTTGCTCATGAGAGTGGCGTGCCGAACACAATCGACCCGCTGGCCGGTTCGTACTACATAGAAACTCTTACGAACGAGCTTGAAGAGGAGGCCTACAACTACTTCGATAGGGTCGATTCCCTTGGAGGAGTGATTCCAGCCATTGAGAAGGGGTTCTTCCAGAAGGAGATCTCTGATGCAGCCTACCGATACGAACGTGAGATTGAAACCAAGAAGCGTACCGTTGTCGGTGTCAATGACTTTGTGCTCGAAGATGAGGACATCAAGATACCCGTTCTCAAGATTGACCCTGAGGTCGAAAGAAGACAGATTCAGCGACTGAACAAGACCCGCAAGGAGCGCGACAACAAGAAAGTTGAGGCTGCCTTGGACAAACTCAGGAAGGCATCCGAAAGCACCGAGAATGTCATGCCTCATATTGTGGATGCTGTTAAGGCCTATGCCAGCGTCGGCGAGATCTGCGGCGTTTGGAGAGAAGTCTACGGCGAGTGGGAAGAACCAAAGATATTCTGAGATCCTGGCTTGAAGAGCAAATCAGATATGTGCGGCAGTGTATTCTACATACTAGGTGACACAATTGCCCGTATCGATTCGATGGCTAGGTCATTCAGGTTTCCAAATCAAGGCTACAGAACATGTCATCTACCTTGACCTGTATCGGTCAAAGAAGCTGATAGAAAGAGTTCCTGATGTTTCTGATCCTGCTACAATCGTGCTTGTAAGCCACTCTCACAACGATCATTGCTTCCCCGATGCCATTAACGAGGTGCGGACCGACAACACCATTGTGGTGGCCCCCGCGGACTGCGGAGAGAAACTTGGCAGCAACATCACCTCGCTAGAACCTGGGGAGGAAACTACAATTCAGGGAGTTGAAATCAAGGCGGTTCATGCCTATAACGTGAAGAGATTCCGTTCACCTGGGAATCCCTATCATCCTAAGGGGTACGGCGTCGGTTACCTACTGAATGTGGAAGGAAACAACATCTACTTCGCGGGAGACACTGACCTTATCCCGGAGATGGAGGAGTTGGGTCAGATAGATGTGGCACTTCTACCATGTGGAGATACATACACGATGGACAACTTGGATGCGGCAGAGGCCACCAAGAAAATCGGACCCAAGGTTGTAATCCCGATGCACACTTGGGACCGGAGTATTGAGGAGTTTCAGAAAGCAGTAGAGGAAGAGAAGGGCACCAATTTCGTATCATTGAAAGAAGGTGAGGAATTCATACTCTAGCTCCTTAGAGCGAGCACTGGCAACTGATATGCCGAAGTGCGGTTTGTCTTCTATGCCTCTCAGTCAGTTGATCCCAGACATTGGGCCACGAACTGAGCTAATCAACAAGCCGTTTACCGCCATCAACAACGATGGTTTCTCCTGTTATGTAGGAGGCATCATCTGATGCCAAGAATAGGATTGTCTTGGCGACGTCTTCAGGTCTCCCAACACGGTTCAACAGTGACTTCTTACTATAGTAATGGGTTTCCTCTGCCGTCATTCCCCATGTATCAACGGCACCGGGGGAAACTGCATTCACCCTTGTTGGAGACAGTTCCCTTGCCAGACCCCGAGTCAGCACACTACCCCATGCCTTTGTCGCCACATAACCCAGTCCACCGGGGGTATAGTCCATCACTACGTTGACGATACATCCTCGTTGCTCCCGAACATGAATCAAAGCGTGATGCGAACAGACAAGCAATCCCATGGCATTCACATCCACCATTCGCTGCCAAAGCGACCAGTCTGGCCTATCAATGTCGAAGAGTGGTGGAGGATGTTGTGATGCATTGTTCACAAGAATGTCCAACCTACCGAATCTCTCAGTGCACTTATCAACCATCTTCAATACTTCTTGAGGGCTCGAGATGTCTGCCTTAACCGAGATTGCTTCGGTCCCCTCTTCTTTGATGGCTTTCACGGTTGCTTCGGCCTTATCTGGTGAAGCGTGATAATTCACAAGTATGTTGGCTCCTTCTCTCGAGAACTGAAGGGCCGTTTCGCGACCAATTCCACCACTTGCGCCCGTGATTAGAACACATTTCCCTCTGAACTTCATTGCGAATACCTAACCGAATGATTGTGGCAGGAGCAATCCTAGAATCTAGTAGGACGCCCCTGACATCCCTAAACAGACTGAGGTTCCCTAAGTCTTCTTCACTCGGACGCAACGAGTCTGAGTGTTGCTCAGGATATGTGGCCTAGAGGACCGCTGGCACTGAACCAGCAGTCCGATACTAGAGTGCAGTCCTTCTCCTGTAGAACACCACTCCTGCTATGACCACTATCACTGCGCCTGCACCAACAATGATCAGTGCGTTCTGAGCCAGAAAGTCCAAGGGTCCTAGTGGTCTTCCTATCAATGACTCTGCTCCAACATACTCGTTTGTGGCAAGGGGTTGGAACTCGACGTATAGGAATCCTTCTGCAGCCAGCGCTCGGTTGACCGAGAAAGTCAGTACTGTGGTGTTGCTTATCGACCCGAACTGGAGAGACATGAAGCCAGACGTAGAACCTGAGAATGTAGCTTGGAGACTCCCCCATGGCAGTTCCTGAGTCACGTTCTGGAACACCTGACGTGCGCTTAATGTGTAGCTAGAGACGTCAGTGACGTTTGCTGTAACGTTCCACCAGACTCCGATAGGCCCTGTCAGTTCAAGTCGGTAGCCTTCAGAGGCCGATCCTGGATCCTCCAATGTGAAATTGTAGGCCCCACCAGTTTCTGAGAGTGCAATTTGACCGACTTCCTCGTATTGCCAGGAGCTGTCCTTCAGCCACTCGATCTCATAGTTCACCGTATAGTTGATGTATTCATTTCCAGGCCCCGCGGTGTTGTTCAATACTTGTGTAGGGCTAAGAGCGACTATGACGTCTGTGTAGGATGTGATGAAGGGGTATTCATCCGTGTCATTGAATGGGTTAGCTATCCATGACCCACCGCTCTGAATGTTCGCCAAGACGGTCAAGCCGCTATACAGTGTGTTACCAAATACGTCAAACACACGATATTGCGTTGTCACGGTGATATTGTCTTGTGTCATGAGAGAGATTGTCAGATTGAAGTGGTCAGGGGCGCTAGCAGGCACGCGATAGCCCGCAGAGTTGCTTGAAACCGCGTCCACTGACGAACTATCCCCAACAGGTCCGACATTGAACTCATATACGCCATTCGCACCTGAGCTGAGAGTTGCCTCAAACACATAGTGTCCCGCGGGAAGATAGTAGAATTGAGAGGCACTAAAGGTGCCGCTGGTAGTGATGCTATAATCGATATAGAGCATGTCCTCAGTAACCGACCAGCAGCTCCACGTGACTCCAGATGACCATGTATGGTTTGCTCGGAGTATTCCGTCCTGCTCAAGAAACAGACTGAAGCCTCTCTTCTCAGTGTAGGCATTCGTGTTCTCCAAATAGAAGTCTTCGTTGACAGGAAGTTCGGCCGAGTCAAGTAGCTCATGGAACAGTGTGTACTCTCCATTCCCCGATCCAATCACACTGATGTAGTACTCTTCATCACGGCCTGACTGGTAGTAGAACGTGTCACCATCGGACGTGTAGGTTCTCGAGAATCTCTGAAGTCTTTGGGATACAGCCTCGAACGCACTACTTGAGATCATCGCCTGAACTCCGACAGGAGAGATGGAGAATTCTGGCTGGTTGAACGAGAATGCCAATTTCGCCAACTGGTCGATTGGCGACCTGAATTTGTAGGTATGAACTGTGGGTGCTTTCTCTGAATGGACAACGTTTGAACCGTCTTTGATTGCCCACTCACTCTCCGGGAGAACTCCTTGCACCACCTCGCCATGAGCAATCCATCGCGGTGCGATTGCCTCTGGGAGAACATCCAATATCACTGGACCTGTGGTACTTGGTGAAACTGCAAACTGTACAACGTAGGCTCCCCCACCTGAAGGCTTGAACGGAATTACAACCACGTCTCCACCAGATCCGGACGTAGAACCCATTTGACGTTCTTGAGGGTCATACACGCGAGCAGTCCAGCTGACCGAGTCCTGCCGCGAAGCGACAGTGAGATGCACGAAGTCCTCGTTGCCAAGAGTCAGAACTCCAAAGTATGTGTATCCCTGTTCCATCACGACCGTCTTGTGTTGACCTAGGTTCAGGTTGAATGACCGCTGGGTCACGCTGGAGTTAATGCCTACAGGTTCTCCAGACCCTGTGTAGAAGTCATAGAAGGATGGCAGAGTGAAGCTTCTCCCCAAAGGTCCCTGTGTGATTGAAGATCCGATCTGCCAATCGAACTGGCGTTCAACCGGTCCCCATGAACCTGAACCGGCCCACGACCAAGAACTGGTTCCGTACCAGTACCTCCAGTAGCTTACTCCATCTTCAAAGCTAAGATATGTTCTAGAGTCTGACCTAACAGGCAAGCAATCGTAGTATACGTAGGTACGGTTGTTGGCAGCCGGCAGAAGCTCCTGAACATACTGATTCTCATTAATAGTAGGGTTAACTGCCGAAACAGGTGCTACAAGTGACGCAAAAGTGAGAGCAAACATGGTTGCTACAGCTATTATGATGTATCTCTCGGTATCCTTCACGAGAATACACACTCCTGAACGATTGTCCAGATGAAATGTTAAGAACTAATCTTGTCTGTCTGAGAGTTCCCGAGGAGTAGACTGACCTGAACATATGCATCTATATAGCGCGACTTACACACCGCGGTCATGTCACTGCTTGAGAAGATTCGGAACCTGCCCAGGGGCGCATTGATAGGATACCTGGCACCCCTGGTTGCTCTCTGTGGCATAGTCATCTCAATTGGTCTATCACCAAACTTCGACTGGGTGACCAATGCGCTCAGTGATCTTGGCCACTATACCAGAACGGATATCGGACCAAATCCGCTGGTCAGAGCGATCGTGTTCAATGCGGGTCTCATCACAACGGGTGTTCTACTGATGCTTGTTTCTCTTGGCTTCATGAAGCAGATCAAGGACCTCCCCACTAGGATAGCAATGATACCGTTCTTGGTTGCCGCGGGCTTTCTCACAGCAATCGGTATCTTCTCAGAGAATTTCAATCCTATTCATTACAACGTGTCAGTCGGACTCTTCACCACGTTTCCATTCTCAATGTGGTTTATCGGACTCGTATGGCTTAGATTCCCACGTCTTAGATGGTTCTGTGTCTTTTCTCTCCTGCTACCATTTGTGTCAGTCTATGTATGGTGGGGAACGTTCAATGGAACGGTTCCATGGACAGGAATGGCGATACCTGAGATTCTGACAGCCTTTACTGCCATCTTCTGGGTATGGTTGGTAATCACGCTGGAATTGAGGGGATATCTTGA
>JBHLPB010000271.1:0-3006 GCA_048939905.1 Promethearchaeota archaeon | reverse complement strand
AGATTCTCTCCTCTCCTAATAGTGTTGAGAAACAAGAAGTCACTGCGTTCTCTCAGACCAACTGAGAGAGTCTTGAAGCTGTCATGGATGTGGCAACACTGTGAACCAGAGTATGTCCGGAGCCTCAACATAAGGTCTCCTGAAACTAGTTCCAACGGAGCTCGATGATCTGCGCCCAGCTGCGCCGGCTGTATCAAGATTTCGAAGGCTCGACCAACTCCCAATGGAAGACATCGAACTACTTCTGAAGGAAGCGTTAGTTGTATCTTGAGTCAGTACTGATTACACGCTCGCCGCAGTTCGTAGATTTGCTGACTCTTCATGTGTGCTAGGTACTCGAAGAGCTCACTCACAAGTTCTGACTTCGCCCTCGTAGCCAGGCGCAAGTATAGTGTGTATGTCTTGATGCTACCA
Organism: Promethearchaeota archaeon; assembly: GCA_048939905.1. Lineage (GTDB taxonomy): Archaea > Asgardarchaeota > Thorarchaeia > Thorarchaeales > Thorarchaeaceae > SMTZ1-83. The sequence continues at coordinate 2,592 of JBHLPB010000271.1, read as the reverse complement.
CTCAGCACCTTGTTGCAGACGAAGATCCGAGGATCGGTTTCCTCCCTGGCGGGGTCGAAAGGTGTTGAGTCCGGAATGGCATCTCGGTCGACAATGCTCGAAAGCTCTTCAAGTTCATCAACGATGCCAGTTATCATCATGTGCTGCAACTTTTCAATCAGCCATGACTCAGATTGCACAAGATATGCCAACAGGGACTTGACTTCTGGCATCTTCGCGGTTTCAGACAAGCTTAGGAATAGCTCATGCTGGGATCTTGCTGTGGAGAGGGCCAGCTTGAGCATAGGCTTCACTGGATCTGTCTGAGTCAAATTCATCCTCTTTCTTCGACCTCTGAGCTTAGATAGGACTTTCTGTCATGGAGTAGGTCACGAGCGACTATCTGCATGTAATCGATTTCGAAAGCACAATCCGGCAAAGTGATATGGACCTCGTGTCCGCGCAAACCAAGTGGAGGCCCAAAGATGGCAGACCCGGACCGATTGGAGAGGCAAATGAGATTCATAGTTGAGATTGACAGGCTGAAGAAAGTCATCAGACAGTCAGCACTTGCTGATCGAAGCAGACAGGAGAACGACTCCGAACACTCTTGGCACATTGCTGTAATGGCATTTCTTCTTGCTGACTATGCGAATTCCAAGGTCGACATCTTGAAGGTCCTCAAGATGACATTGATTCACGACCTAGTTGAGATTGACGCCGGTGACACATTCGCCTACGATGAGGTCAATGCAAAGACTCAGAACGACAGAGAAACCAAGGCCGCCAAGCGGGTCTTTGGCCTTCTCCCTGAGGACCAGCGAGAGGAATTGTACTCTTTATGGCAAGAGTTTGACTCGAAGTCAACTCCGGAGGCACGTTTTGCGGTAGCCATTGATAAGCTTCAACCCTTGATTCTAAGCTACAACAACAGAGGTTGGTCATGGGAGCGGCATGGCGTAGTGAAGTCCCAAATCGTGGAGGAAAAGCGCACTATTGGGGAGGGCTCAGAGAAGCTCTGGGAGGTAGCGCAAGAGCTTATTGAGGCATCAGTAAGTGAAGGGTTCTTGGAGGACAAGTAGGACTCGGACACCTAATCGATTAGTCTACCGAATTCTCTGAAGAATCCATCCAGGTCAACATTCCCACCACTAATGATTATCCCAATTCTACTTCCAGCTTCGAAAAGTTCCTTGCAGCTCAGTAGTCCAGCAAGCGGAACTGCACCGGATGGCTCGACTATCATCTTCATGCGTTCCCAGTGCAGCCTCATCGCATTCAGTATCTCCTTTTCTTCGACCGTGATGATGTCATCAACGTACTCACGGATTATCGAGAATGTAAGCTCGGACAGCGAAGTACGCAGTCCATCGGCGATTGTTCTTGGGTCTATCGAAGGTAGCAGCTGCCCACTCTTGAACGACCGATAGGCGTCATCAGCATTCTTTGGCTCAACAGCAATCACCTTGGTGTCCGGGCAAAGACCCTTGGTGGCTATTGACGTTCCACTAAGAAGGCCTCCGCCGCCAACTGGTGTCAAGACATAATCGAGAGTACCGACCTCTTCAATGAGCTCGAGAGCAGCCGTCCCCGCACCTGCAATGACAGTAGGATTGTTGTATGGATGAACAAGTGTGTAGCCGTGCTTGTCTATGAGTGCCTGGGCAGTGCTTTCCCTGGATTCCAGTGTGGGCTCACAAAGGACAATGTCTGCACCATAGCCCCGAGTCGCCGCAATCTTCACCGATGGAGAATTGCTGGGCATGACTATCGTACAGGGAATTCCCTCCATGGAAGCTGCCAGCGAAAGCGCCTGAGCATGATTTCCCGACGAATGTGTTATCACTCCCTTTTCTCGTTCATCATCGGAGAGGAGTATCAACGCGTTTGTCGCTCCTCTGAACTTGAAGGCGCCGACCCTCTGAAAGTTCTCGCATTTGAAGTAGACAAAACATCCAGTCATCTTGTCTATTGTCGTGGACTTCATGACCGGAGTATTGACAATAGCGTGCTTGATTCTCTTGTGCGCCTCTCTAATGTCTTGAAGGTCAATCATGGGGACCAAATCTCAGCTGCCAACTGAAGAACATTCCCATGCATTGAGTTCGGAAAGGCTTAACGCCCGCCGAGTATTTCGATGGGGCCATGGTCTGAAAGGAAGTGTGTACATGACTCAAGGCTACATCAAGACACCACTCGGCATACTACGGATAATTGTGATTCTGGGAATCTTGGGATCGATTGTACTTCTTGTCGCGACAGACGGCACAATCCCCTACCACTTTCTAACGACTTCGGTTGTGCTAGTATTCTTGGCGCTTGTGAATCTGGCCGACAACAGAGTGCGAAGGGACGCTGAATGGGCGAAATATGCCACTTTTCTGTTCTTTGGGATGTTGCTTGGCTCTATAGGTGACTTCCTGATGGCAGGAGTGTTCTACATCACCCCTGAGACCTTGGTGAACGGTGTGCTTGCCTTTGGGATTGGACATGTCTTCTACCTTATGGCTCTGAGAGATAGGTCACCGCTGCTCCTAAGCAGCAAGTCCTCTGCAGAATTGTCATCCAGGCTAATCGTGAGGAACGCGGCGATTTGGCTTGCCGGCATAGCTG
>JBHLPB010000270.1:0-3013 GCA_048939905.1 Promethearchaeota archaeon | reverse complement strand
CCGCAAATGAACATCTACGGACTCACGATGGATCAAACGTATCTGGACCTCATGGAGGCTCTCATACTGGGCAACGGGGTCTGGACAAATCCGAACTCTCTGGCTCGGGAACTTGATGTTCACCGCGTGACTGTTCAGAGAAGACTAGACCTTCTGCTTCAAGAGGGCATTATCTCAAGCCCCGTTTCTCGTTTCCCACGGATGTGGGCTCCTCCTGAGTACTTCATTGTTCTCTCGTTGATTGAGCTCAAGAAACAGAAGGACCGCATATCCAAGGCTCTCATGAAGGACTCGCATGTCTCCCTAATGGTACTGAACAGTGCCGGGAAATACAATCTTCTCACAATAAGCAGCTTCTACAGGCTCAGAGACCATCTCACGTGGGAAGAGAAGCTCGACCAACGATTCTCTGGCTCCGTCGGTGCAATCAAGAATCTATACCTCTCGCCGTCAATGACCTTCTCCATACATCAACAGTATGTACCGCTTGCGTACCTTGAGAAGCGGCTGGAGAGACTTCGCGGGTAGAGGCGCATTCGGAAATCGCCATCCCGTTGAGATGACTGTTACGAAGGGCCCAATTCGCTGGGCAAAACTGTTTTCAGCCACTTCACCAATCACTTACAACGCTTTGTCGCCGTGAGAGTGGAGATGTTGAAGTCTGTTGTCTACGGTGCTGGCGCAATAGGAAGTGTTCTTGGTGCCAGGCTACACCAGGCAGGAAGGAGAGTGACACTTGTTGCCCGGCCAAACCATGTGAACGCAATCAACGAGAAGGGCCTGAGTGTATCCGGCATTGAAGAGTACGTGGTGAAGGTCGCTGCCTCATCGGACCCGTCTGTTGTGGAAGATGCCGACCTGGTCTTTCTCACAGTCAAGACCCAGGACACCAAGACGGCCGCTGAGGAGTTCTTCCCCTATCTCGGAGACTCTGCGCACGTTGTCTCGCTGCAGAATGGGGTTCGAAACCCTGAGCTCATCGCTGGCGTTATCGGAGAAGATAGGGTGGTCCCAGGCGTTGTCCGCTTCATGGCAAGCTACCTGAAACCAGGAGAGGTGGAGTATACCTGGAAGGGCAACTGCATGATTGGTGAGTCGAGTGGAGTAGTCACCGACCGCATCAAGCGGATCTCTGAATACGTGTCTCCAGCCGTTGAAACCCGTACCTCCGTCAATATCGAGGGAGAGATGTGGACCAAACTCATCCTGAACCTCATCAATATCCCCCTCGCTCTTACAAACATGAGCTTCCCGTTCGGCTTCAGGGACAGACATCTTCGGCTCATCACCGAGGCCGCTTGGAGTGAGGGATATGACGTCGTGAAGGCCGCCGGAATCAAGGCCGACTTCCAGGACCTCGATACGTGGATTGGCCTTCTCAAAGACGAGGCCCGGCGCAATGGTTGGCTGAGCCAGCTCTCGCCTGATGTCCGAGTGCATCCGTCGACCCATCAGGGGATGATTCGGGGGTCCACCGACGAGAGTGACTACTTGACTGGCGAGATCATTCGGCTGGGAGCTCAGGTTGGGACTGAAACTCCCGTCAACGCATTGTTGATGCAGAAGATGCAGGATGTGCTGCGAAGCGGTTCCATCGAGTATGTTGAATCGGAGGTCCTTTGGCGAGAGATAGAGGGTGAAAAGTCCACTTAGTGAGGCCCCATAGAATTGCAGCTTTCGTCCACCGGGATATTGCAAACCCTTGATTAGGTCAATAGATTCGGTGAAAACAGCCGTAGCTCTGTCTAGATCGCGTTCACTATCGCCATTAACCCATCCACAGAATCCCAACCAACTCTTACCACAACATTTATAAACCGACCAGTCAGTTTATTTGAGTAATAAAAACCGAACGGTCGGTTTTAATAACGCATGGAGAAACACGAATTGGCTTTACTCTCTAAGAATGTAACAAGAACAGATGGTGACACTCAAACCACAGACTTGGCAAGCATAGTGATTCAGGTTCCTGAATCGAAGGTTGTCGAAGAAACGATTGATGTCTCTGAGCTGGAGAATAACCAACTAAGAGATTACATGAAGATCTTCAGTGGACAAGCGTTCTCGCTTGTTGGAAGCGCACTTGTTCAATTTGCTCTAGTATGGTGGCTTACTTATACTACCGGAAGTGCGCTTGTTCTTTCCCTAGCAACGATGATGGTCATTTTGCCACAGGTCTTGGTAAGCCCATTTGCAGGAGCACTTGTCGATAGATGGAGCCGGCGAAGTGTGATGATTGCTGCGGACACACTATCTGCAGTTGTAGTTGCAGGACTGGCTCTTCTGTGGGCGATTGGTGTCGTTCAGATTGCCCACGTGTTCATGGCAATGGCGGTGCGCTCAACACTTGGAAGTTTTCAGTGGCCTGCGCTTCAGGCGTCAGCCTCATTGATGGTTCCAAAAGAACACCTGTCAAGAGTTAACGGAATGTATCAAGCTCTTTCAGGGCTAGCAAAGATTGCTGCACCCGCATTAGGAGCTCTGCTCTTGGTACTATTGCCAATGCAATTTGTCCTTGCTGTGGATATTGGGACAGCTGCAATGGCTGTGCTGCCTTTGTTAATGATACGCATCCCTCAGCCTACTTTGGAAACCGAGTCGGGCTCTACAGCATCGTCTGTCATCGGGGACATCAGGGAAGGCTTTTCCTACATGAAGAACTGGGCCGGTGGTAGATTCATCACAATAGCGCTGATGCTGACTAACTTCATCTTGATACCTACATTCGCATTGACTCCACTTCTTGTGTTGCTTCACTTCTCAGGTGGCGCCTTCGAACTAGCATGGATCGAATCAATGATGGGCATTGGGATGGTCCTAGGTGGGGTCACGCTGGGAGTCTGGGGTGGTTTCAGGCGAAGAATGATGACTGCTCTAGTTGCTCTTCTAGCAGCCTCTGTTAGCATTTCCGTGGTCGGGTTGGCGCCTGCTAATCTGATCCAGCTGGCTATCGTTGGAATGTTCGTTGCTGGTATGATGATTCCCATGGCAAGCGGGTCAATAATGGCCGTAG
>JBHLPB010000269.1:0-3043 GCA_048939905.1 Promethearchaeota archaeon | reverse complement strand
CATGGAGGGATATGGAGCCTCCGAGTTCTTCCTCGAGGTAAGAAAGAGCAACACACCAGCCGTGTCTGCATATGAGAAGTTGGGATTCGAGGTGAGTAGAGTCCTTCGTGGGTATTATCGAGATGGAGAAGATGCATATCTCATGGCCAAGCAGATGGCGCCTGAAACAAAGGATGAAGATTCCGATGCCTGATGAGATATCCGTGCCGCTAGTGCCCGAGTGTTCTGCCTGCATGATTGAGAGCTTGAAGATTCTGATTCCACTGCTTGCAGCCGAAGAGAAGGAACAATACAATCTCTATTCTTTGGCGTTCTCCCGACTTTCTGAAGGCTTTTCTAAGCAACTCGATCCCATTGAAATCTCCGTTTCCCTGTACAGGGAGCTCTACGATAAGGTGGGGGTCAAGGACCCCTATTCTGCTCTGAAAAAGCAGAGCATTAAAGCCGCCAAGAGGGTGGTGCCTACTATTGAGAAGCTCATTTCAGGACTGGAGGGCCCTGAGAAACTCAGAGCCGCCTTGGCTGCTTCCATAGCTGGGAATGTGATTGACTTCAATACAGCAGGACATGATCCGGATCTGAACAACCTGCGGGGAGTGTTCGAAGGAATCTTCCAGTCTGGATTCGCCATTGATGACTCCTCTCTGCTGTGGGAATCACTCACGACTAGGAAAGGGAAGATGCTCTTTCTCGGAGACAACGCTGGAGAAACCCTCTTTGATATTCCTCTTGTGCGCTTAGTGACTGACCTAGGTTGGGACGTTACTTACGTGGTGAAGATGCGACCTATGGTGAATGATGCAGTGGAGGAAGATGTGAGAGGGACTGAGATGGAGAAGCTTGTAACAATAAGAAACACGGGTGCCTGGGCCCACGGCGTTCCAAAGAAGTGGGTTAGTGATGAGTTTCTCCGGCTTGTGGAAGAAAGTAACTTGGCAATCTCCAAGGGACAGGCAAATATCGAAACATTCCCTGAGATCCAGCGAGAGTTCTCTCTGGAGACCTACTATCTCCTGAGAGGCAAATGTCCTCACATATCGGCAGCCGTAGGCGCTACCAAGGGTCAGAACGTGGTCCTCAGGCGGCCAGCATCAGGATGAGCAGACAGTACTCGCACGCCATGATTTCCAACATTATGATGCCCTACGGCGGCCGGAAGGCAATCTTTAAATGTCTAACCCGAAGTCCAAACACAGTTTTATTTGGAGCTCCCAAATCACGATAGTTAAGGTGGAGATATTAGCATGAGTCAGCAAGTACCCGTCATTGTGCTCAGAGAAGGCACAGAAAGGACTCGTGGCCGCGATGCTCAGAGAAACAACATCATGGCCGCGATTGTAATTGCAGAAGCCGTCAGGTCCGCCTTGGGTCCAAAAGGCATGGACAAAATGCTCGTGGACTCATTCGGAGATGTGACAGTATCAAACGATGGTGCTACAATCCTGAAGGAGATGGACATTGCACATCCTGCTGCCAAGATGGTAATCGAAGTCGCAAAGACAGTGGACGATGAGGTCGGTGACGGTACGACAACCGCAGCCGTACTCACAGGTGACCTCCTGAAGCAGGCAGAAGTCCTGCTTGAACAGAAGATACATCCGACGACCATCATTAGTGGCTATCGCAAGGCCGCGGAAAAGGCGCTTAAGGTAATCGACAAAGTCGCCGAGCAGGTCAATCCAGAATCAAGCGACTACAAGAAGATCCTGATTGATGTAGCGAAGACAGCCATGTCCAGCAAGTTTGTGTCGACATACCGTGACGATCTAGCAAAAATCGTGGTGGACGCAGTCCTATTGATAAACAAAGAAGTTCCAGCCGGTGAAGAGATTGACATAGACGACATTCCACGCCAGAAACAGGAGGGAATGGCCGTCAATGCTACTGAGCTTGTTAAGGGTCTAGTTCTTGACAAGGAGATTGTACATCCCGGCATGCCGAAGAGAGTGGAGAATGCAAAGATAGCTTTGCTAGAGAGTGCTCTCGAGGTGACAAAGACTGAGTTTGATGCCAAGATATCAATCAGTGACCCAAGCTCTATGCAGAGCTTTCTCGATGAAGAAGAGCGAATGCTCAAGAGTATGGTCGACAAGATAGTTGAGGCTGGGGCGAATGTTGTCATAGCTCAGAAAGGCATTGATGACGTCGTTCAGCACTACTTGGCGAAGAATGGAATCCTCGCTGTGAGGAGAATAAAGAAGTCCGACATTGAAAGATTGCACAAGACTACTGGCGCGACAATCGTATCCAAGATACAAAACCTGACCAAGGAAGACCTTGGCAAGGCCAAGCTGGTTGAACAGAGAACAGTGGCAGATGATAAGATGCTGTTTGTGGAAGGAACACCAAAGTCCTCCGTGGTCACATTGCTGGTGAGAGGTGGCACTGACCACATCGTGGACGAGGTTGACAGAGCACTAAACGATTCCTTGTACGTCGTAAGAGATGTGGTAATGCATCCATACGTAACGTACGGTGGTGGATCGCTGGCCGCAGAGATTGCGAAACAGCTTCGCGGCTTTGCAGACACCCTCGAGGGCAGAGAGCAATATGCGGTTAACGCCTTTGCAGATGCCGTTGAGTCACTGCCTTCAACATTGGCAGAGAATGCAGGGCTTGATCCTATCGATGTCCTTGTGAGCATAAGGTCAGCCCATACCGAAGGCAAAGTCACTCACGGAATCAACATTGATAAGGGCAAAGTAGATGACATGAAGAAAGCCCGTGTAGTTGAGTCAGCCCTCGTCAACAGACAGATTGTGATGTCTGCAGCCGAAGCAGCCCAGATGATACTGAAGATTGATGACGTCATCAGTTCCAAGGGTGCCGGGCTAGGTGGCCCTGGCGGTCCAGAGGGCGATTTCGATAGCGACGAAGACTAGAAACAGTCAAACGCAACGGACAGCAGGTGTGCTTATGCCAGAAGGCTCAAAGAAAGAGAAGACTGAAACAGACGATGCCGACGACACCGTGGACAAGGTCGAGATTCTGACGAACATCCCAGGAGTTGGACCAAAGACTGCGGAGAAGCTTGTCGAAGCAG
>JBHLPB010000048.1:0-12312 GCA_048939905.1 Promethearchaeota archaeon | reverse complement strand
CGATATCAAAGACTGCAAAGACGCGTTCACTCATGTTCATCACCAGACTAGACTGATAGACGAAAGCTTCAGATGCCAGCGCGTAATATGAATTGTCCTACAGAGAGAGTTATCAGGACGCCCTACACCGGGGATTCAATGTCAGACTACCCAGCTCACATCGAGATTGAGCCACGTGTTCATCTGGTCCGAGGACTCAACGGCGCTAGATTCCCTGAGGCAAACTCACTCTTTATTGATGATGAGATTCTCACTCTTGTAGACGCTGGGTCTGACGTCAGACAAGTCACAGCCACAATGAAGGATCTCGGATACAGACTTGATGAACTGGATAGGATTGTGCTGACTCATTTTCACATCGACCACAAAGGACATGCAGAGCAACTTCGCCAGATTTCAGATTGCGAGGTGATGTGTCATCCTTTGTCAGTCAAGGGAACCAGCACATTTCACGGGTGGGCGGAAGAATGTGGCATAGACGACCATCCTATGTATGATGAATGGATACCCCTACTGCTTGAGTGGATGCCTCTTTTGTCATCTGACTACAGAATCACGAGTCATTTTCGGGATATGAAGCCAATATCGTGCGGCGAGGTTGAGCTAGTCCCATTGCATCTTCCGGGGCACACAAAGGACCACACGTGTTTCGGAATCAATGGGTTGGAAACCCTCTTTCTCGTCGACATCGACCTCACAGGTTTTGGACCATTCTATGGCAACGTGGTCAGCGACATTCGTGAGTTCAAGCAATCAATAAGGCGAGTGATTGATCTCTCCCCGAAGATAGGCATAAGCAGTCATTTGCCTAGTCCAATTTCAGACGGTCTGCAGGGACTTCTAGAAGAGTTTCTCGGTGTCTTTGATAGAAGGGAAGCAGAGATTCTAAGGAGAATCTCTGATGGCCATAACACAATCAAGAAGCTCGCAGCACTACCTACCATCTATCCGCGAATTCCTTTCGAACCCTACTACTTCTTTGAGGAATGTATGCTAGAGCTCCATGTCCAAGTCCTCGTAGAGGATGGTGCCATCCGCTATGAGGAAGATGAGTTGGAGATTGAGAGAGGATAGTAGCCCATATTCTCCGTACTACTTCTCCTACTTGTGTTTGAACTCAGCCTGACGCTTGGAGAGAAACGCATCGACTCCTTCGACTTTGTCCTCTGTGTCAAACGTCTGAGTGAAGACATCTAACTCGAATGCAAGGTTCTCCTCAAGCCCCATCTGCCAAGAGTTGTTCAGTGATTGCTTTGCCAGCTTCAGAGCAACTCCTGGTTTCAAAGCAAGCTTCTTCGCAAGCTCCATCGTTCCCTCCCTAAGGGCATCAATCGAATCGAAGACCCTGTTGACAAGGCCAATTCGATGTGCCTCCTCAGCTGTGATGTGGTCACCGCTATAGACAAGCTCCTTGGCTCTGCCAAGACCGACCAGCCTAGCAAGGCGCACAGTTCCGCCATACCCTGGAATGACACCCAAGTTGATCTCTGGCTGCCCTAGCCTGGCGTTCGCAGATGCATATCTGATGTCGCATGCCATCGCAAACTCGCAGCCGCCTCCAAGTGCGAAACCATTCACAGCGGCTATGCTAGGTTTTGACATCGATTCGATGAACTTTGTAAGCTCTTGACCCCGCTCCACACGGGGTCTTATTGTCTTCGAGTCCTTCCCCTTGAACTCGGATATGTCCGCTCCTGCGGCAAATGCCTTCTCACCTGCACCAGTCAGAACTACAACCCTCACATCTGGGTCGTCCTCAGCCTGCCCAAAGAATTCCCGCAGTTTCAAGACCACCGACGTGTTGAGAGCGTTATATTTGTCAGGGCGATTGATTGTGATTGTGGCAATACCGTCTTTGGCTTCATACAATACATCTTCTTCTGACAATGTCTTGTCCTCCTTGACAACGACCCGTTTGGCCAATGCGCACGTAATAAGCATTCGCAACCTGAGAGAAAGCAGCGTCAACTCGGAATCTCAAGCAAGAGCGAAAGTACGGAAGAACCAGCAACTCTGGTGACGGCGCTCTCCGAAACGAGCTGAGTCCAATGGACCTCATATTTATCTAGCTGTTTGGTGATTTGTATCTCAACATCGTGCCGGAGGAAGGCAGATTGGAACAACAGAGCGGAGTTGAGATTTGGAAGAACTCCCTCGTGGCAATGAGAACTTCATTGGCAAGCTCGTATGATATGAGCACCGCTGTCGAAGAGCAGAAGAGGTTCCTAAAGGCGTGGGAAGGAGAGGGCCTAGAGTACATCGTGTTCTCTGACTACAGACGCAACGAGGGAAAGAGAAGACTCCGGGATGTTCTGGAATTAATCGACCAAGCACTCGAGAGGATTGACGTGTGCGACGTCAAGGATGCATCTATGCTGTACTTGGAGACCTTAGATGCAGTAGCTCTCTTCGCGAATTGGGCCAAGATCCTAGAGAGGACTGGTGAGCAATCCGGTTCTTGAGCAGAAAGAAAGAGAAAGAGGGCGTATTGCCCTCTCGACAGCTACACCAGCCATCTGTAGGTTATCTTCTTGTCATCCACGCGGTCGAAACCGAGTTTAAGGGGCATTCCAACCTCGGGCAGGCTCATTAGATTCGTGATGTGTGCTGTGAGTCTCAAGCCCGATGGGAATTCTCCGATGGCAACCACATATGGGGCCTTGGAGGAGAGACTCTCTGGGGCAAAGTCTACAATCACATATGAAACCAGCTTCGCTTCGGTCTCAGAGAACTCTGCGAACTCAGTGACACTCAGGCACTTCTGACAATGCTGCCTAGGCGGCAGGTATTCAGCCTTGCATGAAGGGCATACACTCTTCATGAGTTTCTCCTGTTCAAGGTGTGACAGCCATTCCTCATACCAAGGCGTCAAAGCCTTGTCAGTAGCATATCCAAGGTATATTTCCTTCTTCTCTGTCATGAGAACCCCCTCTCAAAGATGAAGACGTTGGTAAATTGGCCACTCTGCCCGACATTGTGTGCCAGGCCATATTTGACATCCTCTATCTGGCGAGATGGATTCTCAGATTCGTTCCGCATCTGCTTGAGAATCTCATATGTCATTGAAACTCCCGTAGCACCAAGCGGGTGACCTTTGCTCTTCAGACCCCCATCACAGTTGACAGGGATTCGTCCATCATGGTAGATTTCCTTATTCTCTACGAGTTCTCTTCCCTTGCCAGGTTCCGCAAAACCAATGTCCTCGTAGGCAACCATCTCCGCTATGCTAAAGCAATCGTGGACTTCGGCCATGTTCATGTCGTCTGGTTTTAGCCCAGCCATCTCAAAAGCGGCCTTCGCCGCTCTCTTGGCTCCTGGTATGGATGTTAGACTCTTACGGTCCTGAATCATCATCTCTGACGCACCAGCGCCAATGCCTCGGATCCACATGGGTCTGTCAGTGAACTCCTTCACCCGTTCTTCTGCTGCTATCACCACTGCTGCAGCACCATCAGTAATAAGACTGCAGTCATAGAGGTTCAAAGGCCTACAGATTGGAACTGCGTTATGAGCCTCTTCAAGTGATACCTCCTTCCCTAGATGCGCTTTCGGATTCTGAGCACCATAGTGGTGCGACTTCACCGAGATCATTGATAGGACTTCATGAGGCAGATTGTACTCCGCCATGTACCTTGAAGCCATCAGCGCATAGAAGGCAGGGAAGCTAATCCCAAATGGGTATTCCCAACGCATGTCGCCCGCCTGAGACATATACTCGGTCGCAGTAGCCGAAGAGACCCGGTTCATCTGCTCTACTCCCAACACAAGCATCACGTCATATAGGCCTGCAGAAACCATGCCCCAAGCTGCTCTGAGTGAAGCCGTTCCAGTGGTGCAAGCTGATTCAACTCGCATGTGAGGTTTGTCTTGTAGACCAATGTAGTCTGCGATGAGAGCTGAACCGGCACCTTGACCGGTGAACTGAGATGCAGCATAGGAGAGAACTGATGCATCAATCTTGTCTTGCGTAATACCCTCGTCATAGATGGGCTTGTACGCCTCGGCACAGAGCTCCCTCATGGTAGCATCGTACCGCTTTCCAAACTTGCTGTGACCGCCAGCAACGACAGCAACGTTTCTTCCCAATTTCGTTTCCTCCGACTAGAGAACCTGCCCCATGTCATGGCACAGGCCCCTACGATAACATATCTGTATTCGCGATTCCTCTGTCAACGGGGTCTTAAGGTTGACGATTGGGCACCGTCCACCATGATTTCCGCATTCGTGACAGACATGGAAGTCTAACAAGATGTTCTGAGTGAATGATCGCGCACGGGATGAAATCTGCGAGTTGTGGCCTACTGGCAGTGCCACACACTACTCCTCTGTATTCAGTCTGTTTGTGAGGATCAAGAGTATGATCCCGAAAAGGACCATCAATGATGAAGCAAGCAAGGTTTCTGTGTAGCCTGTTGAAGGAGGAAACAAGAACATCCATGCGAGTTCAGCAAGTCCCACGCCAAGCAGTGAACAACCCATCAGACCCATGACTATGACAACTGTCCTTCTTGAAACCATTTCAACTCCCTCCTCCACAAGCACTCTTTAAGTCTAGCGCATTTCTTCTACAGCGAATCCAGGCCTATGGATGCGCTCATCTTGAAAGTCATCGATTGTATATTGCTCAGATTGCCTGAGGACCAGTTAGAGAAGCTTTATGTGAGGGACTGATGGCATGGGCAGCTCGCTTTCTTGCGTGGTGTTCTGAATGACTGCCGATGTGAAAGAGAGAGTATGGAACAAGATTGACAGCCAAAAGGCGGAGATAATCAAGCTTGCAAGTGATTTGATCAGGATTCCAAGTGAAAACCCTCCTGGAAACATGAGTGAAATAGCTGCATTTGTCGTAGGCTACTTGGAACAGCACGGCCTAGTCTGTGAAATCTATGAACCTGAGAATGGAAGAATCAACATAATCTGCAGTCTGGGGGAGAAGACCGGAAAGGAGTTAGTTCTCAACGGGCATATGGATGTTGTTCCCGCCGGTGATTCTGAAAGATGGGACTTTCCGCCCTTTAGTGGGGCGATAGAGAACGGCTTTCTCCTAGGCAGAGGAGCAAGCGACATGAAGGGGGGAGTGGCCGGCATTATGAGCGCCATGCGGTTCCTCGTCCAGGAAGAGGACATTATGAATGGCAATGTGAGTCTGACCCTGGTTCCCGACGAGGAAACCATGGGTGTGTTCGGTACTGGGTGGATATTAGATGAGGGTCTCGTCAATCCCGATGCTTGCATTATTGCAGAACCGACAGATGTACACTTGATTGACATCGGGCAAAAAGGAGCTTATTGGGGCAAGGTCAGGATAAAGGGCGTTCCAATACACGGTAGCCTTTCACCGTACAAAGGTGACAGTGCGATTCTCAAGGCCTGCAAAGTCATGAATAGGATGTTCGAGGTGACAAGAACCGAAGTATCTCAACCCGATGATATCGTGGACGTGATTGAATCATCAAAACATCTGATAGAAGGACTGATAGGAGAAGAAGGGATCGGAGTGATACTAAGTTCTCCCACCCTAAATGTGGGTATCATCAAGGGTGGGACGAAGGTCAACGTAGTCCCTGGTGCCTGTGAGATAGAATTCGACATTCGTCTTCCGATTGGTTTCTCAGTGGAGGATGCTACAAAGAGACTAAGCGAGGTGCTAGCAGAATTCGGAGATGATGTGGAACTTGAGATGGCCACGGGGATCAATCCAAACTACACAGCACCCACAACATCGCTGGTCAGTCTTACGAAAAAGAACGTCAACCAAGTGCTAGGGACTGAACCAGACGTATTTGTCCAGTGGGCATCCAGCGATGCAAGACACTTCCGTCTAAGAGGCATTGACACAATCCACTATGGACCGGCGATCATTGAAGGGATTCACGGGTTAAATGAGAAGGTCAAGGTTGAGGACATTGTGTCTGCGGCAAAGGTCTATGCTGGTACTGCAATTGACTACCTGGCATAGCGCCTGAAAGACGTGATTACGGACTCGATTTGATCTAGAGTATCTCTCTGACCATTCGTGCCACCAGAGTCCTGGGAAGAAGCGTGGGGACTCCAGTAATGGTCTTGAAATGCTCACTCAGTTCTGTGGTGTAACCTATGCAATCAAGAACTACTAGGTCAACTCCGCTCTCCTTCAACTTCCGAGCCACTCTTCTGACGTGTGCTTCATCAATTTCCTGGTATGGGGACAACGACTCAACAATCACTGACAGGCCGTCACGAACCCATTTGGACTTGGTCGTTTCTAGCTGGTCTGAAGAGGGAACAAGCACGCCAAGACTTCCCTGAGAGAGTAGACTTCCGACTAGATGGCTCACTATACTTGATGGTTTCATAATCAGCCTTCGCGATGTCAGCTCTGGAAACTCACCTGTGCAAAGCAATACGACAACGTCGACTCGGCCCTCAATTCCATCGATACATCTCTGAGTCAGCTCGACTATCTGTGTGTGGCCAAGTTGCACCTCTGTTCCGTCACGCAGTCTGGAAACGAGTATTTCGTCGTCGAATCCGGGTTTGAGCTCAGCAATCTCCTCGTCGGTAAGACTATCGAGTGCTCCGCATTCAGTTATCTTAATGCTAGGTCCCAGTATCTCAGCGACATCGGAAGTCACATCCGTCCTCGGAGACTGTCCGATTGTCACCATACCCACTATTGATCCACCACTTTTGAATCGTTTCATGTGTGTCACGGCTCCCTATTCTGATATGATCTTGGAATTCACCGGACTTCTGTATCTACATCTTCCTAAGGTGTTGTGCCATGTCTCCATATCGAGATATGAGGCGTTCATACTCATTAGGATCGTAGAACTTGCAGGTTCCATCAGTGAAGCCCCGTGCGACCTCAACACAGTATCTTGCGGCAGACTCCAGCCCAACTATGTAGTTGGCACCAGAGCCGCTTCCGGGAATCGGAAGACTGGCGGTGGTTGCGATTCCTATCACAGGAGCCTCAGTCACGACCCAAGGTTGCATTATCGAGTTGATGTGGTAGACATCGTTCCCATAGGGCGTAATGTCCTGCATGGTGATCGGCACGACCATTGCGGTCACACCAGTCACACGCTCATAGATGTTGATGAGGTCATCACTTACACGCAAGATCCAACCGTTCTTCACGGTGGGCGTGATGGCGAAGCCTTGAGTCTTTATGACCCGATTCCCTTTTGTCGCGTCCACTGAAAGGAGCCCATCCATCCTAGGATCTACGCATTCTTTCAGGACATCCATTATAGGTACTGGTGATATCATGAACGGGACTGGATCATGAGGAAGAATAGGTGCGTCGGGAGCTACGTGAGTGGTGATTATCACATCACCCTTGAGAGTGTCTCCGCGCGAACGTGATATGGCGAGCTTTGCAGCAGCAGCAAGAGCTACGATTGCTCCATCAGCATCCGACACCATCCCGACTACCTCAGGACGGGCTCCAATCCCTCCCAGCTGACCGACAATTCCTAGTGTGGGAGATTCTCCAAGAACTGTCGCACCGGTAGCGCCCGGGATAACAATCTTTAGAATATCCGTCTTCCCCTTCTGACCTTCCAGAGTCTTGATCTGGCAATCTTCAATTCCGTAGCTGCTCAGAAAAGAGGCTACACTCTCACCGTCTACTTGTGGGTTATCCAAGAAATCAAGAACCTCAATCAACTGCTTCATACATGACATTAGTTGGTCATCTCCGTCATACGATGTTACGCCTTGCAAGGTAGTATGCTAGGATGCCGGCAGCAATCACCGGGTCTATCACTGGGACATCAAGCTCCTTCTCGAGCTTCGATGCGATTCGGGCAGTAGAGAGGCCAGTACAAGCAAGAAGAATCGACCTTGCTCCATTCTCTGATATCAATCGTCCTGCTGCCGCGACGTATTCATCTCTCTTCTCCTGTATGTCGAAGGTGGTTCTTACGCCTTCTGGTCTAGCATACCCAACGAACTTCTCACCAAGACTCTTTCGTATCACCTTTGGAGACTCATCACCTATTCCCAGAACTCCCACTGGTCTGTCTAGCAAAAGCGCAAACGAAGCAACCGCGGATCCGGCACCGACTACTGGGACATTAACTTCGCTCCTTAGATGCTCCAGACCAGGGTCTGCAGCACAGCTCAAGAGAAGGGCATTAACACGGCTATTCCGAACTAGCAATCTGCCAGTCTTGACCACATTAGGTATTGACCGCTCTTCATCCTCTTCTGTATGAATTCCTTCAGGAAATCCAGCAATGCAGTCAGTCACAAGATCAAGGCGGGTATCCATTAGATACTCCTTGATCAGTTCGGCATGAGTTTCTAGGACTTGTCGGTCTCCTGTCGTTATGACGCGGATTACGCCAATTCGGATTCTCCCGTGCTCAGGAATCTTTAGTTACCTCCATGACATTGGGCGGCTGACGGACACGAAGTGGCCTCATGCAAGTTGATTAGCCTCCTGTGATTACGCCAATAAGCCACCTTATGCCCTCCACGATAAATGCTCCGAGGGCATAGAAGAAGATGTGCACATAAGGCCCTATCACTGGCGCGACGTGAGCCATGAGGAAGTCAAATGTGAAAGGGTAGTTGAGCCAGTCCCACATGTACCTGACATATGCCAGCACGATGAGTGAAGCGACAGCCACGAATCCACTTGCATAGTCTATCCCTTTGAGAACCAGTTCCGTCCTGAAGGTCCTCTTTGAAGGATTGTAGGTGAACGCCTTTGATTCGATTGTACGTGAGATGTCAATCCCTCTGAGGACCGTGAGGTATATGCTCGGTACTATTATTGGCACATAGGCTTGCATTTTCCTAACTGGATTGCGAATCTCGAACTTGGCGCCTCTCGATTTCTGAGCCTCTATAACAGTTCGGAATTGGTTGACCATTAGTGGCACGGAGGCGAAGGCGATTCCCAATGAAACAGCAGCCTCCACTGGAAACCTGAACTTGATCAAGGCGACAAGTATCTCGGAAACAGGTGTCACTAGAGTGATGAGCCGTGTTGTGACAATGAAGAAGAGAAATCTAAGACCACTAGACGACCCGACAAGAGTTGTCCTTAGCGTCACTGGCCCCCACATTGGGCCGGGAATCAAGTAGAAGTATACGAAGTCTCCTGGCAGAGGTGGAACCGTTAGGTAGTTGACTACTAGGAACAGGAAGAATGCAGGTGATGAAGGTTTCAAGACAGCCATGAGCTTGTCCCTGGGAATGCCTGAGGTGCGATAGGTAACAAGCACGATAATCATCATCACCGCGATTATGAAAGGGTCGAAAATGACAACGGTCAGGACTACAAGACATAAGAAGATCAGAATCTTTGTGCGAGCATCCATTCTGTGAAGAAGACTGTCACCGGGTACGTACTCTAGCGCCATCCCATCATCTACCTTCTCTGAGAAACCTGCGTGAAGTACTCCACTGCCTCTTGTACCGTAAGTAGGTCACAAGGCACATCATACGACTTGTTGAGCTCAAGAAACAGATGTGTGATGGTTGGCGGATTCAGGTGAGTGGTCGCTAGGAGGTCAGTTTCGACAAAAATCTCCTTTGGTGTGCCCTCGAGCAGAATCTTCCCATCACTCATCACAATGCATCTTTCAGCGTATTCTGCGGCCAGATTCATGTCATGTGTAATCACTATTATGGTCTTCCCCTGGCTGTGAAGTTCCTTCATCAGGTCCATGATCTCCCTTCGCCGCTTGGGGTCCTGACCAGTCGTTGGCTCATCTACTACGATCACATTCGGATTGAGGGCAAGAATGCACGAAATGACAACCCGCTGCCTGTCGCCCTTGCTGAGAGAATAGGGTCTTTCCTCAAGCAGTTCCTCTATCTTCATCTGATTTGCCACTTCTCTTATTCTATTATCGACCTCCACCTCGCTGAGTCCGATATTCTTGAGTCCGAAAGCGATCTCCTCGTATACGCGCTTTGAGAAGAGTTGTTGATCGGGGTTCTGGAAGACGTACCCAACTTTCTCGATAAGTTCGTACGTTGGAGTCACCTGTGTGTCCAGTCCGAAGACAACAACGGTTCCCTCTGTAGGTTTAAGCAGACCATTGAAATGCTTGACCAGGGTCGTCTTCCCCGAGCCGTTTTGCCCAAGGATGGCGATGAATTCGTTCTCATAGACCTTGATTGACACACCCTTCAGCGCCTCAGCTCCAGTTGGATATGTAAACCTGAGATCATCGACCCTTATCAGGGGCTCCTTGTCAGTTGGTGGAACGTACATTTTCACTTCTGTCGCTTCAGACCCCGAAGAACCTCCGCTCTTCTCAACTCCAAGTCGGTCAAGTAAGTTGGTGAAGAACTCTCTCCCCTCATTAAGCGTCATTGGTATCTCGTTGCTCTTATCGTCCAGGATCCCCAGGCTTCTTAGCCTATATGCCAGCACAGCCATCTGAGGTGGCCAAAGGCCCAATTCATTGAGGAATTCTGCCTTCTCACCTAGAACCTCACGTGGGCTACCCATTGCTGCGATCCTGCCTTCGTTAAGTACTACGACTCTATCTGCAACGTCAAGCAGTTCCTCTAGTTTGTGCTCAACAATGACAAACGTCCGCTGTTCCTCGGTGGATATCCGATCAAGAAGCTGGAATATCTGTCTTGTTCCGTAAGGGTCCAGGTTAGACGTGGGCTCGTCAAGTACATATATCTCAGGATTCATCGCAATGATACAAGCCAGAGCCAGGGCCTGCTGTTGACCTCCCGAGAGAGCAAAAGGAGGGCGTTCTCTGTATTCGCTGAGACCCACGTAGTCCAAGGCAAATGAAATTCGTTTCTCAATCTCGTCCAGTGGAAGAGCAACATTCTCAAGGCCAAATGCGACCTCGTCTTCGACCGAACCAGAGATTAGTTGGCTGGCGGGGTCTTGAAAGAGCAATCCCACGTGCCTAGCTAAATATCCCACAAACGAGTCTTTGGTATTCACTCCGTTTACAGTGACTGCACCCTCCAGGTCGCCCGTATAGAAGTGGGGAATAAGGCCGTTCAGCAGATTGCAGAACGTCGTCTTACCGGCCCCGTTGGGTCCAGTCACAAGGACTATCTCACCCTTCTTTACACTGAGGGCGATGTTGTGCAAGACAGGTTCATCTGTTCCCGTGTATCTCCAGCTAATATCCTCTATGAGAATCTCGGGCTCACCTGAACTCAAAGTAGAGGCATCTCCTCACATCGCGCCATGTTTGGAAATCCCACATACGCAGCCTATATTTGAATCGATTGATATGTGACAGCAAGAGAAGAAAAAGAAAGAGGATGGGCCGTGTATACGGCCCCTACTCCTCTAGAACCATTCCTGTTTCCTTCCGAACCAGATGCATACCACCAGGATTATGATAACAACTACCGAGATTACTCCTTGCACTATCAGATTGATGTCAGTACCAGCACCGAAGATATCGTTGAGTATCGGCTGAAGGACTCTCTGCCCAAGGTTCGCAAAACCTCCACTGACGAAGAACGTGATGATGATGAATATCACGAACATTATTATCAGGCAGATGCACCAGTACATGGTCTTCTTGTCTTCATCTACCATGGTGCCTTACCCTCCTTCCAACCGAATATGTCAGGTAGTGCAGCTATCACTGCGCTGAATATTACAATCTGGAAGATGCCGTACAGAGTGTAGTACCAGGCGAAGACGAATGGATACGTGGGGTAGAATGGATAGAACCCAAGCAACGAGTTCGCAAAGATGAACAAAGGTGCCTCGATGAAGAACTGCAGCAGCCAGGTAATAATCCAGAAGAAGACCCAACGCTTCTTCACATCTTCAATCCTCAATACGACATACTTGTACACGAACGCCCAGTATATCCCTTTGACAGGCTGTAATATCAGATCCACTTGCGGCAGACCTGAAGGTATTCCTCGTGCGATGCCTACGATGATACCCACTATCGGTCCACCGGCCATCCCTGCAAGGCAGGGCATCAGTGCTCCAGGACCTATCACCAGGGGCGGCACCATTGGTATCGCGATTCCCAGCGCTCGGAAGGCAAAAGCAGCAGCACCAAAAGCAGCTGCCAAACCCATTTGCCTACTTGTGATTAGAGGCTTTCTTACCGCTTCTCCCATCACCTATACCTTCTTGAGGTCGTAGCCCTGGGTTACAAATCGGCAGGATTTATCCTTTTTGGGAGAGCGCTGACAGCGACCGAGCACGATCTTATATCTCCAATGACTGGAGAATGGTACGAGATTCTGCTACTCAATATGCCTGATCTCTTCTACAAAACCCCATGAGCCGAAGAAATGCTGAAGCCCCCAAATAGGGGGCTTCTCAGGAAGCTACTCACCTGTGAATTTGCCACGACG
>JBHLPB010000047.1:0-12348 GCA_048939905.1 Promethearchaeota archaeon | reverse complement strand
GTCTGATAGGTCCCGAACGATACCGCTATCAACAGTCTGCGGCAGTGCTTGAAACTGAAGGTTTCCAACACCGAACCTATTCTGTATCGCATCGCACTCCCCAGGTACCAAATAGACTGATACGCAATGCGGCAGCAGGACACCGTCCGGCGCAAGAATCTGCTGAACCGCATGGCGACTCGCAGGAACCTGTTGTTCAATCAGCATTATCGCAGACAACATCTCGCAGATGACCACGTCCGCCCGCTCCTCCGGAGTGAAGTCGGCAAAGTGAACTCTCTTGAATTCAACAATGTCGCCTAGTAGATTCTCCTCAGCAGCTCTCCTCGCGTATTCCACAGATTCGATGTTCACCTCAAGAGCGGTAACACGCCTTGCGCCCGCTTTCGCAGCCATAAGGGCAAGGACTCCTGTACCAGAACCAATGTCTACGACATAGCTGTCTTCTCTAACTGTTCTCCTAAGAGCTTCCTCGAACTTGGAAAGCCTAGAGCGGTGACTCAGCAGTCTTGCCGCATGTAGAAGTGAAAACGGTGTTGCATACTCCTTGTCGACCATCACATTTGCCATAACCAGAGGTTCTTATAATATGCTACGCGGAGGTGTTGATGCTACAGGATGAGTATGATCCTGTCAGTAGTCGGCTAGATGGAACGGTGGAATCCGAAGTGATCGACGAGAGTATCATGCGTGCGGTCGCTGCCCTTGAAGAAGGACGACCAGATGACGCAATTGAGATACTCGAGCCCATCATCGACGAGGTATACGATCAAGCTGAAGCCCTAGTGTACTTGGGAATGGCCTATGTACAGGACGAGCAAGCCGAGAAAGCAGTTGAAGTGCTAGAGCGGGCCCAAGACATTGTGGAAGAAAACTGTGTCTTGTCTATGTTCTTGGGTCACGCTTTGATGATTCTTGGGAAATTAGACTCGGCTGAGAGAGAGCTCCGACGTTCGATAAGACTCGACCCCAGTCATGCTGAACCTTGGGGGGACCTTGGCAAAGTACTGTACCATAAGCGTGAGTACAGTGAAATCGTACGAACACTTGAAGGTGCGACTGAGAGTTTCCCGAACAACCTTGACATTCGTGCAATGTACGCTCTTGGACTCTACAAGCTGGGCGACTATACCCGCGCGGCTGATCAGTGGGAACGTCTCCACGTGCTTGAACCGAAACTCATGTCCGCTGTTTCAAACTACGCTTTCTTGATGTTGGCCATGGGCCGAACCTACGAAGCTGCTCCGTTCGTGGGGCATGCACATACAATAGATCCCACAGATTATAGGTCACTCATCCTTCTCGGAGAATTGAGGTTCCAATCTGGCGAGCATGAAGCGGCGAGAGAGTGTTTCTGCCAAGTACTGGAACACGACAAGAACAGCATCGAGGCGCTCTCTCGTCTTGCTGTGCTCTTCCACTACATGCAGGACGAACACGCATCAGAAGAACATCTCCGGAGAGCTGAGTCACTAGTCAGCAATGACCCAGAGGTGTGCAGAGGCCTCTGCCACGCGTATGAGATGCTGGGTCGTTTAGATGATTTCATCGAATGTTTGATTAGGTGGACCCGGGCTGACCCAACATCAGCCTCGCCTTGGGTTGCTCTGGCGAAGCAGTATGACCGTATTGGATTGCTGGAGCACTCTAGAAACGCATGGCGAGTGGTCTTCAAGCTAAGAAACTACGTCAAGATTCTGTGCGACCACTGCGGTTATGAGCAGCATCTGCCATATTCTGAACCAGACGGGTTCGACATCTATGCTGATCGCATCTGCCCTGAATGCGAGGCACTGATTCGAATGCCTTCGGGTCTCGCTGCGGTGTAGAACGCAGCTGCGGTGGCAAGAATCATGAGTGATAGGAAATTCCCAACCAGTCCCATTCTTGGAGTCGGAGCCATTGTTGTCGGGCCTGAAGGTGTTCTTATGGGAACCCGTGACAAGGATCCTGCCAAAGGACAGCTGAGCATACCTGGTGGAGTAGTGGAATTGGGCGAAACTCAAGAAGAAGCGGTGGCAAGAGAAGTCCTTGAGGAAACGGGTGTTGCATGTGAGGTTCTTCACTTCGTGAATACGGCGGACCTCATCACGCATGATTCAGATGGCAGAGTAGAGTATCACTTCGTGCTCAACCACTACCTCTGTCGAGCCACCACCTCAGAAACCACTCCGGAAAGCCCTGACACAGAAGTCAAGTGGGTTCATCCCGGCATGCTCGAAGAACTCCAGATGCCTCCTCGAGTAAGACGCCTGCTGCTTGACATGAAAGAGGATATTCTCAGTCTTATGAAACACTAGGATGTCCAGCGTTGCTCCAGAGCACATTGTGCGGGTCTCTTGGAAAAGTCTATACAGTGCTTTGCGCTAGACGATTTCGCGTGAGAACGACATCATGGTCACGAATTGGAGGAGAGGAGAGGTGAAGAAGGCATTGTTCTTGGTCTGCTCCTTCGGATTATTGTTTGCCATGCTGTCCACCGTCCCTGATAATGGGGGTATCATGATAGCAACCAGTAGGTCAACATCACCGATTCAGATATCCGGCCCAGTCCGCACCATCACTTCTCTTGAAGAAAGACCCAGGATTGCCGTTGTGAAACCTATCTTCACAGACACAGCCTACTCAAATGCATTCTATACATTCTACAGGAAACATAGCAAGAATCCAGCACCATTCATCACTGCCGACCTGAACTATCTCAATGTGACCGTCAAGGATGACTGGGGGTGGAGCTCAGGACTACGTGAGTTCTTGAGCAGTCACAAAGCGGCCCTTGCTGGCATAGGACTAGAAAGGGATATCAGACTCATAGACGAGATAGACGTGACGCTTGGAGGACTTTTCGACGAGGGCAGAAGAACCTACGATGTTCTTGTTCTTGGGTTCACAGAATACGTCACTGCAGAGGAATACGCAGCCTACAAGAGATTCGTTGAAACAGGAGGTACTCTGATTATCATGGATGCGTGTAACTTCCTTGCGGAGGTGAAGTTTCATCCTCCTACTTCTCCTGGCGAACTTGGTCACCTCAGTCTAGTCAAGGGACATGGGTGGGAGTTCAACGGAACTCATGCTTGGAAATCTGTCTATCATCGGTGGCCCGATGAGAATCGCAACTGGATTGGCAGCAACTACTGGAAATACTGGATTGGTGACCACTACGACTACTTACGAGTTAACACTTCCCATCCCATCAGCAACTACATCAGGAATTCATACGGGGAAAACATCACTAGTCGATATGGAGCCCATGAAGAGAATAAGCTTGAGAATCTTACTGACACGCAAGTCTTAGGCTACTGGCACTTCATAGATTCAGGCGAGGCACCCATTGAGCCTATCGCCGCCTACCAGCATTTCTATGGCAATGGTAGTGTCTTTCACACAGGGATAATGGCTAGCGACGTAGTCCATAGAGAAGAGTTCATGCAGGCATTTCTCGTCTGCATGATAAGAATGGCCCTGACTGGCGAAGTTGGGCATTGGGGTTTCTGGGAGGATTGTACTTTCCAGTCTTCTGCGAACATCTTCCTCCAGAATGGCACTAGGGCCAAAGAAGGCAATCTCCTTTCAGGGTTGGTTGAGTGTCGTGTTAGCTTCAACACTAGCATCATAGCTCAGGATGGACATCCGTATTCTCTGACAGGGGTGAAAGCAACGATGTTTCGGAAGGACTCGTTCGGTTCAGACCACGTCTACACGGTGAATGGAACCCAAACAGACGATGACGGTTTCAATTGGTCTATAGACATCGATACTAGCGCCATGCTCGATGCTGTGTACGAATTCCAAGTCAGCTGCAGGTTCGTTTCTTGTTGGAACGCCACTTACTATTTGGATTCGACAATAATGATCGCTACCTATGAGATTCAGAACATCTCTCCTGAGTTGAGGTTAGGTTTGACCTTGCTTCTTGTACTGCCCTTCGGTGTTGCAGTCTTCAGGAGCGCTTTCGTCGTGTGGAGAGACACCAAACCAGAGGTCAGCAGCTGATGTCTTTGTCCACAGGAAACTAGTGTTATTGCCGATTTGGTGTCCAAGAAGTATAAAAGCATAGATGCGTCACACCGTAGACACGGATACCTATATCCACATAGGAAGTGTTTGCTACAATGTTTAGAACCATAATGGCCTTGGTGATTGCACTTGTCGTCGCAATCGTAATTGGCGCATTTCAGATACTTGGTCTCGATATCGCAACATTGCAGGCCGTTCTTTCTGGCGGGGATATCGTTGGGTTCGCGCAGGCGCAAGGTGCGCTTCTGTTCAGCGAGTTGATCTTTCCATACACTTGGGCTATGGGTGGAGCCTATGCGCCACTAGTAGCGTTGGGAGTCGCAGGTTTCATTGCCGGACTCATCTCAAAGAGCGGAGTCAGGATGCTCTTCGTATCGCTGATATGCCTTGGTCTTTTCTTCGTTGGTTACTGGGTACTCACACTGGGTCTATCAGCAACTGATCTGTCCGCAATGGCCGCTTTGGCTCAGAGCATCGCGATTGACTTGGGAGTCTCATTTGCACTGCTATTCGTACCAGGTATAATCGGTGCATCACTCACGGCAGAAGAGTACTAGTCTGCTGCGACTAATGTGTCTTGGGGGATTACTCCCCCATTTCACGCTTTTTTTCTTGACCCAATGAATGCGCAAGTGACACTGATACACGATTGAGAAACTCATCCAGATAGTTGGTGTGAACGAACGCTCCTGCTGCCATTGGGTGCCCACCGGCCTCGACAACCTGCTCTCCCTGTTCATCGTTCATCGCCTCGCCAACTGACACGAAGGCATCTCTGAGATTGACCCCTCTGTCGACGAGGCTGCTACGTGCCCGGCCTGATATCTTCACAAGAGGGCCCTCACTCGACGTATTTGTGCTCACGCCGATGATTGGCCTGTCTGTTGGAACGATTCTTGAACCTTGGGCCATGCCAATCACAACACCAATGATTGTATCTGGAGTCTCTGGATCCTTCACGACATACATGCCCTCTTCCTCAAGGTATCCGTCTGTTTCAAGCCTTCTGAGCGCAGAAGCAAGGTTCGCCCGATGTTCTCGTAGGAGCGTGCGTCCTTGCTGGAATGCTTCCTCATCACCAAGACAAATCTTAACTCCCACATCAGGTCGTCTGTTCCGTCCACATGCATTCAAGAGAGTGGAGAATTCCTTCGCTGTCCTCATCTCAGTCCTTGGAGGGCGTCTAAGCAAAGAAACTACATCACCTACAATACCTTCCGCCACACGCGGATTGTCGTACGTTTCCAGAATATGATTGAAGAGACCATGAATGACCCTCTGCTTCTCTTCATTCTCCAAGTCCGTCCACATTCGCCAATGGTCATTCATATCGCGCAAAGGAATCTCCACCTCCTCGAAGAAACTGAAGCAACTCTCAGTATTGCCCGTTATCCCGGGGAGATATGGCTCAGTAGCATACTCTAGCAGGTATGGCAATGGTCTTGTGTTTATCCCAAAGAAGGTGAGGTCTCTCTCCACCTTAATCAGGCCCGCGTCCTCTCCAATCCTGACTATAGCTCTGTTCACGTTCCGGAACCCTTTCCCATAGTAATCCTGCAGATCTCCGGTGGCTCCAACCACAGCAAGCTCCGAGAGGTCCGCATTGTCTATAGAGAGGCCATATGCGACGAGAAATGCTATTCCGGCTCCAGAGATATCATAGCCCCCGTCCAAGCCATGCTGACAGGGATTGATTTCTATGACCTTGCTGCTAGACTCGAGCGGGGCGGGACCCGCTCTCTCCTCAGAAGGAAGATGATGATCCAAGACGATTATCCATTTCAGGTATTCCTCGAGAGCGACTGTTGATTCGACTAGCTCCATTTGCCCAGTACCTAGGTCACTCAGGATGAGCAGATCGGGTCTGTTCTCTTTGACGAGAGTGTGGACTTCTTGAATCGTTTCCGAGTTCAGCTGATGGATATTCTTCCATGCTACGTCTACATCTAATCTCTTGAGCATTGATACAACTATGGAAAGTGCACTGATTCCATCCGCATCGATGTGCGATATTGCTAGAGCCTTTCTTGATTGTAGAATCGCCTCTACTGCCCGACTGATTCGTTGAAGCATGCTATCAGGAACGACATCTTCTAGGAGCATTGTTTCAAAAAGAGTCGGCGAGCCGCCAATATAAGTGGGCCTCTCAGGAACGACGAGCTATGCTTCCTATCTCATTCCGCTGCTCTCGCAAGCCTCGACAATGCCAAGAAGACAACGAGAAAGACGCTCGCTACCGCCGCCAATGCTTTGGCTATCTTCTGCCACGTCGTCTGCGGAATCTCAAGATCGCGTAGTTCATTTGTGACTCGCTTCAGGTACACGCGTGCTTCGGTGAAGAGTACCTCATGGTCATCAATCTTGGCAGAGAAGTCTGACCAACTCTTATGGAAGGGAGCTTCAGGATTCGTCTGAAGCCACTCGTACCAGGCTTCCGCTATCTTCTCTCTGTGTGGTTCCGGAAAGTGTTCTATCGTGTCCCGAACACTCTTCTCCCAGTCATTTGGCAACATCAATGTGCACCCCATTGACTCCCGGCAGAGGGCCTTATTCAAGGCTCAAAGGAACTGTTATTAAATATTCGGCATTGGTCCTCGCCTTATAAGGGCGGTCAACTAGGTAATGTTTTGCACATTCCGAGAGAACTGCTGTCAATCACCTAGATTTGGACAGCTCCTTTGTCCAAGCTTGCATGTCTTTGCGGAGTTTCTGAATGTCTCCAGGACTAATCGGATCTACTCTTCCGTAGGTCTTTAGAATTCGCACCCATCTCTGCATTTTGACCACTAGTTGTGGAGCTCCGCCTCTCAATTCCAGAGTGTTGGCGGCCTCGTTTATCTTCACAGAAAGGTCGCTCGCGATGACTCCTTCCTTGACTTGTGAATCCAGAGTATCGATGACTGCCTGTAGGCTTGATATGGCGCCCTTATGAGCAACGGCTGTCATATCGGGACCAGCCGCCATCGGAGCTACCGACGAAACCTTCTCGACCTTGGTCATGAGTTCGTCTAGTTTCTGGCTATTAGCTGCCACTGCCATCGAAATCTCGCTGTTCGAGTCTTGAAGCTCGGTGATCTTCGACAGGACGTCAATCATTCTATTCAGCATCTGAGTCAGTCGTTCTATGGCTCCGTTAATCTCAGTCAGTTTTGCCCTAACGTAAGTGTCATCGTCGCTCATGCTTGTCCCTTCTGTCAACCCCGGCAAACAGCCTTCAGATGGGTCTGATGAGGAGGTGCCGGGCTATTCTGATTAAGCTTTCTGGTCCATGTTCAAGGACGGAAACGGGACACCAAGTAGGTGCATAACCTAATACTATTATACCCTAGTCGCTGTGCTTCTCGAATACCGGCCCTACTGAAGTTGGAGGAATCATCTCGTGTACGTCATTAACTACAAAGAACGCGAAGAAACAACCGTGACGATGCCCGGAGCGGAAAAGACAACCGTACGTTGGCTGGTGGGGCGAAAGACTGGTGCAACCACCTACGCTATGCGGTACTTCGAGATTCAACCTGGCGGCATTGTACCAGAGCATTCACATCAGGAAGAGCACGAGATCTTCGTCTTAAGAGGAGAAGCGAAACTGATTGGAGATTGTGATGCCGACGCAGCCAAGAAGGATGATGTCCTGTACATCCCTCCTGACTTCCCACACGGCTACGATAACACTGAGGGCGCGGAGCCCTTTGCTTTCATATGCGTAATCCCACTCTTAGACCAGGAGTAGTCTTACTGCTCCCTCTAGACAAATACTTCTGTAGGAACT
Organism: Promethearchaeota archaeon; assembly: GCA_048939905.1. Taxonomy (GTDB): domain Archaea; phylum Asgardarchaeota; class Thorarchaeia; order Thorarchaeales; family Thorarchaeaceae; genus SMTZ1-83. The sequence continues at coordinate 4,559 of JBHLPB010000047.1, read as the reverse complement.
CATAATGGCGGTTCTGTGAAACCTATGCAGCTGCGTGAGAAGAGCCTATGGGTGTTTGACGTTGACAACACCCTAGTGTTTGACGTGGAGAATCCCAGAGTCTTCCAAGATGCGATGGATCTCTGGAATCACCTTGAGTCCTTGGGAAAGACTAACGCCATACTCACAAACGTCGGAAGACTCTCCTCTCGCCAGATACACAACGTCCTGACTAGGGCAGGGTTTGATGCTGTCCTCGAGAGAACCTTTAGTGCAGGTGCCGCCGCTGCAGCGTATGTACACAATAGGTCTCCAGGTGCGAACTGCTTTGTCATTAGCGAGGGTGGGGCCACAGAAGATTTCGTTGCACGTGGTCTGAACGTCACGAACAACCCACCAATAGAATATGTTGCAGTGGCTGCCGACAGGGGTCTTACATTCCAGGGGCTGAACTTCGCAACCAAGATGGTCAAGGAGGGTGCAGAACTCATCTGCATAAGTGGGAGTTGGGACTATCGCGGAGTCTATTTGGGTATCGAGGATGTCTACATAGGAGAGAGATCCATAGCTGCAGCAATAGAGCATGCTACAGGAGTCAAGGCCGTAGTAGTTGGAAAGCCCCTTCCAGAGATCTTCGTAGAAACCGTCAAGGTCCTAGGTTTCAAGGCTGAAGATTCAGTAATGGTTGGCGACAATCCGGATTCAGACATTGCAGGGGGCAACGCAGCTGGAATGACCACGGTTCTGATTGACCGTGGACGTGATAATGTCGTTGAGTTTGATTCGAATGGACTGGACAGAAAGCCGGATATCTCAGTGACCAGCCTTGACGAGGTCATATCTTTGATGTAGTCTTCTTCTTGATTGTCTTCTTCTTCGTAGCCTTCTTTCCTGTCTTCTTCTTTGGCTTCGACCAGTCGTGACCACGTGGGACGATTCCCTGAGTTTCTTGATGCACCATTGAGGCTACAAGCTGGAAGAGGTCTGTCACGTTGGAACCTGTAAGTGCGCTAGTGACTATGTGGGGCGCTTTCAATGACTTGGCATACTGGGCAATGTCCTTCTGTGTGACCCTACGTCGCTTGAGATCTCCCTTATTCGCTACAACCACCACAGGTACCCTTTCGCCGATGCTCTCCCACGCCTCATCAATCCAACGTGGCAAGTGATTGAAGGTACCTTTCCTAGTGATATCAAACATAAGCACGACACCAGTCGCACCGTCATAGAAGTGCATTCTGAGCTCCTTGAAGATGTCTTGTCCAGCCATGTCCCATATTACCATCTTGACGGTTGTCTTGACGCCTCCTTTGCCTAGCTCTACAGTTCTGCTGTAATGCTGCACTCCCACCGTTTGCTTGTAGTCGTGTTTGAACCATCCATGGGCCCATCTGTTTACGGTGCTCGTCTTCCCTACATTTGCGTCTCCAATGATGATTATCTTGTAGACGTATGAGGCGCTGCTAATCTTGGATGCCCCCGGAGCAGTCTCTTGTCACTGTATGGAGTCGTTTCTATCCATGCATATAACTGGATTTGGGGTTGCTGTTGTGTCGAACTAGAACTCTAGGAGGGGTTCTCCGAGGATAATCCGCTCAAGAATGCTGTTCTTCGAAGCCCTCTTGACCAACTGCTCGAAGCGCTTCTTCAGACGCTGCTCGTCCACATACTCAGGTTCCTTGATTCCCATGCTCTTTAGGACGCCGAGAAGAACATGTTCAAAGTCGTAGAGGATGTAATCGACCTTCTTCTTCTTGACTTCTTTCTTGACCTTCTTGGCGAGACCGTGTTTCAGCGCCGCCTTTGTCTCTTTGAGGTAATAGGTCAGTGCCTTCTCGTAGTTCAGCTCTCCCTTCTTCAAAAGCTCCTTGAGGAAAGGTAGTCCAAAGGCGGTTTTTGCTACTGCCTCAATCTTCGCAATGAATCCGTTCATCAGGTCGTCGTACGATACCAATCCAGCTTGGCCTCTTGTTGCAAAGACCTTGTCGGTTTCACTTGCCTTCTTGAACTTGGCCTTCTTGGCGGCAAGTTCCGCCTCTCTCCGTTTCCGCTCTTCCTCTTCTTTTTTGAGCCTCTCAGCTTCTATTTGCTTTCGCTCCTTCTCGGCCTTCCTCTCTGCCGCGATCCTCTCTCTCTCCTTTCTTTCCTTCTCCTCCTGCGCAAGCCGCTCCTGTTCTAGCTTCTTCAGGATCTTCTCTTGCTCCGCCCGAAGCGCGCTCATGTGCTTCTGAACGTCCTTCTCTGTCAGCGTGATGTGCTTGGTGAGAAGCCATCTTACAGCGATACTGTTCACCTTTGGCTTCAGATCCGCCGAGGAGAAGATGAAGGATGCTGTTTGCTGGCCTGGCAGTGCCTTGATTATCTCCTCCGAGTTCTTTTCTCCAGCTATGGGTTCAAGAATCCTCTCAAGCACCTTCAGTGACTGTTCACTGCTGATTCTCCCCGAGGCAATAGAGTTGAATTGCTCGAATGCCTTGTAGTCAATGTCTTTGGGGCTCTGAGTTGCTATTAGACACTCTACACCGTATTTCCTTGCTTGTCTGAATAGCAGGAGGAATGTTTCTTTGGGACCAGGTGCCCGCATCCCGGCAGGTATGAACGGAGCAGCCTCGTCTTGGAAGATAATCATTCTAGGCTTGTCGCTGAAACCCTGTCTTAGCATCCAGGAATACAGCTGGTTCAGAACTATCGATATGAAGAAGTGTTTCTCTTCCTCACTTCTGAGAGTCTTCAAGAAGAGAACGTTGATTGGCGTTTTGCCATTGACTGGCTTGGTCAGGTGATCGAAGTCAATTTGCCCCTCTTCCTTGAAAAGGAGTTGGGAGGAGCCCACTGTTAGTGTTCTGATTCGAGTCGCAAGAGTCTGCCTCTCAGAGAACTTCATATACGGTTCAAGATCTATCCCGACTTCTTCTGCAGGAGCCGTCAGCAAATTAGCAAGGTCTTTGAGGTCTCCCACGTCCTTACCGCTTTCCCAAATAGTGCGTAGAAGTTCGTATAGCACTGCAAAGGACTTCCCTTCCCAAGATCTCGAAAGACCACCAACTTTCGTCAGTACCTTTGTCAATGTCCGTGAGCAGTTGTCCATCAACCGGATGATATCATCTGGGTCTGCCTTGGCGTCGGGCAGTTTCAAAGGGTTGATTGACACGGCGAGGCCCTTACTACTGGCTGGTGTGTATACACGAACAATCACCTTGTCCAGGTATTCCTTGAGCAGGTCTGGCGGGACACCCTTTTCGATGAGCTGCTTTGGATCTCCAGGCAGCATTAGTGATGCTATGTCACCTTGGGGGTCAAACGCAATCACAGGGATTCCCTCAAGAGCGGCCTCTTCGAGGATGACTTTGCTCAAGACAGTCTTGCCCGAACCTGTAGAACCAAAGATGCCGCCGTGTCGGCGCAGAAGGTCCACACCTATCTCGAACCTCTTGTTGGTTCTTTTTCCTTCCTTGTCAACATATGTTCCTAGCCATAGTCTGCCATCTGCCATGTGTACCACCTATCAAGGGTTCACGGACGCAACGGGTCTTCCTTTGGACACTTATTTGATTTGCTGGTGCGACGGAAAGAAAAGTGAAACGGGATGGAGTAGAAATCCATCCCAGTCTTCTGGTGCTATTCGCCCACGGGTTCGTACCTGCGACCAAGGAAGACAACGATTAGTACCACAAGGACCAGCGCAAAGAGCCCAAGTGCTCCCGCAGCCACAGTGTAGGAGTTTGTCGTGGTCCATATGATATCAAGTCCTACCTTCACGATTGCCATTACCGCACCGAGCAGGAGTGAAACAAGCATGAACCGTGCGGTCATCTCTTTGACCTGCCCCATCTCACCCGCCTGCGTTATCTGGCCACTGAAGAATACGAAGATGAACAGGAATATGTATGCGATAACAATCATTGCGCCCATGTCGAATAGGTTTCGCTGGTACACGGTTCCCTCATCAAGGAGCCCAAGGATGAGTATCGTGGCGATTGCCATAAGGAAGACGAACATGTTGCTGACGAGCTTGTCCTCAGGGTGAACGAAACCTGTCATCTCTGTAAATGTGTTGATAGCGCTAGCTATGATTACAACGCCGAGAAGGACTGCACCCGCAATCCATGCATAGAATGGGTACGGCGTGCTTCCTTGACCAAGACTCTCAAGTAGATACTTCAGAATTCCAGCGAAGGCCAAAATGGCGATTCCAATGCCGGACAGGATGTTACTGATCGTAGTAATACGGACCATGATGAATCTCCCCGAATGGAGTTCCTAGGGCGGAATGTATTCCGGTTTCTATTAACTCTTACTCAATCACTGGTGGATTGGCTCGGATTCAGCCACTTCTATTGCCTCAGGCATGAAATATGTGCCAAAGCAGGCAATGGCTATTATCAATGCCACGAGGACGCCGAGACCGAGAAGTCCGAAAGTTGAGTATGCGAACGCACCAGGTGCTGGTCCGATTATCATTCCTGAGCCAAAGAAGATGGAGTACACTCCCATCGTGCTACCCCTGGAGTCATCTTCTGACACGTCTGTGAGGTATGCCATTGCAGCAGGTGGAAATGAACCCGCAATGAAACCTAGAA
>JBHLPB010000268.1:0-3084 GCA_048939905.1 Promethearchaeota archaeon | reverse complement strand
GCAGAATACTCCGATATTGACATCGAACTGAAGGTGTGAGCTAGATAATGCACCCATTGCTTGAAGAGGTCCTCCGTAATCAACCAGGCGCCAAACGTGACACATCTGTTCCTAAGACATCAAGAAGAAGCCGAAAGGCCGCGACGACAGACGATGAGCTCGCAGATCTACTCGAATCCGTGACTGCCAGGATTCTGGTCGTGGGTGTCGGTGGAGCCGGTAACAACGCGGTGACACGTATTATGGAAGTGGGAGTAGAGGGCGCTGAAACCCTCGCGGCGAATACTGATGCTCAGGATCTTTACTTCTGTAGCTCAAATCATAAGTTGCTGCTTGGAAAGGAGACTTGTGGGGGTCTTGGAGCAGGGAACGACCCCGACGTGGGAGAAGCTGCTGCTCTGGAATCCTACGAGGTCATAAAGGATGTGATTCGAGGAGACCTCGTGTTCATAACAGCAGGAATGGGTGGCGGAACTGGTACTGGTGCAGCACCTCTGATTGCGAAAGCAGCTAAGGAGAATGGTTCACTCACCGTTGCAATCGTATGCCTACCTTTTGACGTTGAAGGAGAAACTCGCAGAAGGAATGCGACACGTGGCCTGACGGCTCTAATGGAGCACGTTGATACACTGATAGCCATTCCAAACGAGAAACTGCTTGAGATTGCACCGGACTTGTCATTGCCGGAAGCCTTCATGGTGGCCGATGAAGTTCTAGTTAGAGCTGTCAAGGGAATAGCCGAGTTGATATCGAAGCCCGGTCTTGTCAACTTGGACTTCGCTGATGTGCGTACTACTATGAAGAATGGAGGCGTTTCGATAATAGCTCTTGGAGAGGGTCAAGGAGAGAACAGGGCGGAAGAGGCAGTCATTAACGCTCTCAGGAATCCTTTGATTGACGTGTCAATCGAGAATGCAAGGAACATATTGGTCAATGTGAGTGGAAGTACGGATCTTCAATTGGCTGAGGCCAAACGTGTTGTCGAGCTTGTGACAGAACAAGTTCACCCAGGTGCTGAGATTATCTACGGCGCGCTGATATCACAGGAACTTGAGGATCGACTTCGTGTCACAATCATAGCATCTGGAGTTAATTCACCATACGTCTTTGACAATGCTGAGAGAGTCACGCCCCTTGCAGATGACTTAAAGACCGACCTAGGTCTGCCTAGATTGGAAACCGTGTCCTTGGGCCTTCAGGAAGGGTTAAAAGAACACTAGAACTGAGAGCAGTCGATTCTGAGATTGCTGATGCATTCTAGAACAAGGACGTGAAACCAAATTGGGTATTGGTGACTTCATTAGAGAGAGCAGACGCATCCTGAAGCTTGCCACAAAGCCCGCCAGAAAGGAACTCTGGTTGAGCATTAGAATCACCATTCTAGGGATGATCCTTGTTGGAATGCTCAGTTACATAATCCAAGTAGTCATGACCGTAGTCACAGCCGGATGGGGTGTGGAATAGGTCATTCGAAGACTAGACCATTAGGTCTACTCTGAAATCACGGGGGCTTCCGACTTGGAACAAAGAAGTAGCATCTATGCAGTTAGAACGACGATAGGTCAGGAACGTGGCGTCACAGACCTGATTACGACGGCAGTGATAGGCGAAACTGATGTATGGGAGTGCCCATTCTGTTCAGAACAGTTCGCCTCCAAGAAGGCAACTGAAGAACACATGGGCAGCTGCAAGAAGAAGAGGAAGAAGAAGGGGGACCCCAAACTCGTTTCACAGAATCAGCTACTGGGCCGCGTAAAGGCAATCTTAGTTCCAGAGACGCTTCGTGGTTACGTGTTTCTTGAAACGCTAGAGTTCAGAGATGTGGAGATAGCAATCTCAGGTGTTCCGCACGTTCGAGGCCGCGTTGGAGGGAAGGTAAGCTTCGAAGAGATAGACAAGTTCCTGGTTCCGAAGCCAGCAGCAGAGGGCCTTTCCATGGGAGACGTTGTGGAGATTATCTCCGGCCCCTTCAAAGGCGAGCGTGCGAAAGTAGCGAGAGTAGATGCGGCCAAGGAAGAACTCATTCTTGAGTTGTTGGACAGTTCGCACACTATCCCGATTCGAGTGCACGCTGACTTTGCCAAGATTGTGGAGAAAGCTCAACGAGAAGAGCCCGAGGTCGAAGAGGTTTCTGAAGAAGAGGAGGAAGGCGAGGAAGATGAGTTCGACGATGACTCCTTTTGGGCACATGACTGAGGGATTGAGTCTACACCCAGCATCTTCCGCCACATCCTCTTGCCAGTTTCATCTAGGTCCTCGACGACAGTCTGGATGATTTCAACCATCCTGATTGCATACTCTTGTTGGTCGCCTTCGCTGACACTATCCTCTTTTGATGGCCTTAGGTCTTCATCCTCGGTTCGAGTCATGATTGATCTGCTCGCATCCTCTTCACACTCCAAAAGCCTTAAAACACTCTGCACGTCGGGACTGCCAGCTCCTTAATCGGGCATATACGCAAGACGTTATGCCAGGGGTGAAGAAAGTGATTGTGAATGCAGTAGACCCTGCTGGACACAGTACTGATTGTACCACTGGGTCGTCCCTAGTCGATGGTTCTTCGGAGTTGTCGAGCTTACTGCATCAGGAGTCGTGAAAAGCTTGAGCGAAGCAAAGCCAATAGTAGTAGATGCGATGGTAGAGGGCGGCAAGGCATCCGGAGGCCCTCCAATTGGTCCAGCCCTTGGTCCGACCGGTGTCAACATCTTTCAGGTAGTCACCAAGATCAACGAAGTGACTCAACCGTTTGCAGGATTGAAGGTTCCAGTCAAGATCACTGTCAACCCAGAGGACAAGAGCTTCACGGTTGACGTTGGAACGCCACCAACGAGCGCTCTAATCCTGAAGGAGATAGACCAAGCAAAGGGTTCCAGTGAACCGAAGACCAACATCATCGGCAACCTCACCATTGAGCAGCTGAAGACCATTGCGAAGGGAAAGGCAGACGATCTCTCTGCGCTTGACATGAAAGGCGCCGTACTGATAGTTTCAGGAACATGCGTCTCGTTGGGTGTGACAATAGAAGGGAAGTCTGCAAAAGAGTTTCAACAAGACATCAAAGATGGTGTCTGGGACTCTCAGCTC
>JBHLPB010000267.1:0-3100 GCA_048939905.1 Promethearchaeota archaeon | reverse complement strand
TGGGAATCTCAGCAATCGTACTAAAAACGTTTTCCAGTCGGAATTCCCTGAGAAGGTCGCGTGAAGGCCTGCATTGCCTTTGACGGAATCACACTCCTGTGCTGTCCTCTGGTTTTTCGTCAAGGTCTAGGTCCCAGGCACCCGGATCCTCAAGGTCACGGCTCATTATTGGGCCCTTTCTTTCAACAAGTGCTTCTATGTCATAGTGGTCTGCATCAACTACGAGCTCTTCTGACTCCATGTCGAGGTAGGCGGGAATGAGTCCCTCTTCTATCCCTTTCTTGACAAGCTTGACAAGACTGAGCCATCTCATGCCGGTACTCTCTAACAGACTTGCAATGGTCACAGCGGCCTCAGACTCCAAGGACGTGCGAATGAATCCTGTCAGGATTAGGTACAGATAGTTACGCGTTCTTCTGAGAGAGTCGGAATCCAATGCGTTCTCGAGAACCTCCTCTATATACAAATCAGCATCGCCGAAGCGGTATTCAATCAACATTGATGCGAAGATGACCAGCTCCTTTGATTCCTCCCCCGCGACTTCAGCAGCTGCATTGGCGAGCCTTTTGGCCATGTCAAGGTCTCCTCCAGTTATGGCACAGAGTGAGCCTTCTACAAAGTACGAGGGGTCCTTCTCCTTTTCAGCAGCCATGATGTATGCCTCTGAGGAGATTTGACAATCAATCTCAAACCTGTCATGGTGACCCTCCTTCATCCATGCGAAGCCCCCGTCAAGCATGACTTGAGCCGCTCTTGAATACTCGTGTAGTAGCATTGCATGTTCGTACGCTCTCTCATAACAGCCGGCTGCTCTTGCGAACGATTCCCATCTCTTCCAGCAATCTCCTGCAGACTGAAAGAGATCTGTGGCTTCCCTGTTCATCCCCTTCGAAGCCTTCTCTGCGGCCAACTTCTCCTGTTCTTTGCAGCTGGACTTCTGCATCTTGCGTTAGTCTCCGTACTGGCCAGATGGAACCTAAAACGGCCCACTACTAAATCTTTGTTCTGCACCGCCGACAAGACTTGGGTCTTCGTAGTGGGTCTAACTCAACGAATGGCCCCGTCTTTCATATTAAGCACACGCTGCGCGAACTTGGTCAAGCTTTCGTTGTGTGTCACGAGTACAACAGTCATTCCTTTGCTTCTTGCAAGGTCCGAGATGTACTTCATTATGGTTTCTCCAATCTTGGAGTCCAAGTTGCCAGTGGGTTCATCGCAGAAGAGAATGGGCGGCCGATTCACCAATGCTCTCGCAATTGCAACTCTCTGCTGTTCTCCTCCAGACATCTGACGCGGGAAGTGATCACGTCTCTCCAACATATCCACTTCTCTCAGGACCTCCAGCGTCATCTGCTCTTGCTTCTCCTTCGTGAGTTCTTCACTTGGCCAGAGGACCGCCTCCACATTCTCGTAAGCAGTAAGGTCCTCTATGAGCAGAAACGCTTGAAACACGAAACCAATCTTCTGCCCTCTAAGTTTCGGAAGATCTCGTTCACCAATGAGTGTGACATCAACAGCATCTAGGAGGACACGGCCTGAGGTTGGTTGTTCGAGCCCTGCCATGACATGTAGGAGTGTTGACTTGCCACAACCGGAAGGTCCTACGACTGCGACGAACTCGCCCTGTTCAATGTTCAAGTTGATATGTCTGAGGGCGGCAACAGTCTTCTTACCTCGCCCGAATTCCTTGTTGACATCTTCAAGCTGGATTATCGGTTTTGCCATCTCTTACTCCTCCCTGAGCGCCCTCATTGGGGCTATCAACATGGCTCTACGCTGTGCAAGGAAGAGCCCTGGAAGTTGTAGTACAACAATCACGAACAGGGTGACGAACAGATCTACAGCTGGCACTGCCAGTAGGCTGTGCAACGACTGCAAGAATGCGACATCGAATGCCACCTGGAAGTAGGCAACTAGGCCCAGCAACTCCACACTTACCTGAAATACAATCAGGAATGCTGTAAGGGACACCAACACAACTTCTCCAATCAGGACCAGAAGGATGTCTGCATTGGTCCAAGAAACGCACTTGAGAATCGCGATGTCTTTCGCTCTTGATTGGGATATGATAATGGCATACAGAGTTGCCAGAACGAACGCAGCAAACACCCAGAGGAACCATTCTCCAGGACTTGCAAGTCCACGTGAAACCATAACAATGAGAAACGCATAGATTATGATGAATGTGAAGACGCGTCTCTTGGCACGGAAAGCGAATTTGATACTCTTGAAAAGAACTCTCATATTCAAAGGCAGAAACCTCCGGTGTGTAGCGGCCTGTTTGAATTCCTCCTCGTCCATTGCATTAATGTGTGTTTCTTGTACAATCGCGTATAATCCTCACAGGAAGGAGCATGCTTCGATTGTTCCCACATCTACTCGTTGTTTCCAGGCTCCTCTGAAACTGACAACGGACTGCCCTCCGCTGGCCAGAGTTCGCGGCGTAGCAGGTCACGTATGGCCACTCGGATGGCCTCACTTCTTGACGGATACATGCCTAACTCCACTAGTCTATCCACACCGTTTACGTAGATCTCACTCATCTTGACCGTGATGAGACGCATGCTATCAAGTCCTCCCGGCAGGTACGACTCGGGTAACACTTGTTATAACCCCTTCTAGTTCATTTTGCTTCAACTTGAGATAGGCGCCATCCAATCTCCTCCACGAACCATCAGTTCACGCATTCAATGCCATAAAAGCCTAAATACGGACAAGACCCAACCTCTTTTTGAACCCGAGTAACAGACTAGAGGCAGGTCTATCACCCAACACAAATCTGTCTCTGGTAGCTCATCAAGCCAGTGTTTAGTATGCGAGGGACCGTTGTGGCCAGATCGTCAGAATTCGACTTCATGAGAAAGGTCGTCATGATTGGCGCTGGCGGTAGCGGCAAGACGGCTCTCGTCAATCGGTTTCTCACACAGAAGTTCTCTGAACAATATATAGTGACGATTGGTTCACAGTTCGCAGTGAAGACTGTCGCAGTTCCAGATGCGAATGGTCGTGATGTGGTAGTAAAGCTCCTAGTCTGGGACTTGGCTGGACAGCAACGCTTTGATTTCATCAGAGGCAGCTACTACAGAGGTTCCAAGGGAGC
>JBHLPB010000046.1:0-12611 GCA_048939905.1 Promethearchaeota archaeon | reverse complement strand
TTCATCAAACTGAAGGAGTTCAATGGACATCTGAATCGCCTGAAGCTTGTTTCTTGTGTCATGTCCAAGCAGGTCCAGGTAAAGCATCGATGTGTCGGCTGCTGTCTTGAGTTCCATCTCTGCCCTCTTTCGATCCCTTTCTGCGATTACTCGTTCTGTGATATCAACAATTGTAGCCTGAATCGCTATGTCATCTTCAAACTGTATCTTATGACCTACTGCCTCTACCCATCGCATCCTACCGTCGCTTCGGATGACTCTCAATACCAATACATCTTCTGGTGTGGGCTCCCCGCTCAGAACATTGGCGAACAGTTCGATGAGAGGCTTGAAGTCATCTGGATGAACGAGTCTCTCGATATCCTGAGCTGTCAATCCAAGCAAATCTTCAAGTGAATGCCCCGTCATCTTGACCATCGCGTTGTTAGCAAAGGCAATCTCCACAGGGAGTCCCTTTACGATGAGGATTCCGAGTGGTGACTGTTCCACAAGCTGTCTGTACTTGGCCTCCGACTCCCGCAAGGCTCGCTCAGACATCATCTGTCCAGTGACGTCTATGTCCATGACCTGGAGTGCAGGTTTCCCTTCATATTCTATCTCCTGCACGAATGACTCCACATACCTTATGGAGCCGTCATTCCGAACGTATCTGAACCTGTGACGTGGAGCTATCTCCTCACCGACTTCAAGGGCTGCGTTTCTTCTGCGGAGTTCATCACGGTCATCAGGATAGATGTGGTTCCATACGTCTTCCTCGGTGAACTCTAGGAGCGCATCTACAGAGTAACCCAGAGTACCAGCAAATGCAGGATTCACGTACATGTACGTCCCATCCTGTATTATTGCCAGACCCTGTAGCAGGTTCTCCACAAGATTTCGGTACCGCTCCTCTGATTTGCGCCGTTCTCTCTCAGCACGCAACCTTTCAGTCACGTCTTCAATTGCCATCTGAACTGCGTATTGTCCTTCGTACTCCACCCTTCTACCAAGAACAGCCACAAAGCGCACTTCTCCACTAGGACGTACTATCCTGAACTCCTTGGGCACGTTACCCGGAGGGTTTCCTTCCATAAGACCCACGAAGCGAGCTATCAGACCTTCATAGTCCTCTGGATGGATGAGTGCTTGGATCTGATCTGGAGTAAGAGTCATTATTTCCTCAGGTATCATTTCCAGGATGTTTCCAAAAGCACGATTTGCAAAGGGGATGCTAAGTGGTGGCCCTTGGACAATTGCGATTCCTTGAGTGTATTGTTCAACAAGCTGTTTATACTTGGCCTCTGAGTTCTTCAGTGCGAGCTCCGCCGTTCGTGCTTCACTGACGTCGCGTATGATTGTTAGAACCTGTTCTACTTTCCCTTTCCGTACTATGGGTATTTTTGTCACTTCAGTGAAGATTTCCTTCCCCCCAAGGAGGGTTCTTTCCTCAGAAACAAGGGTTTCGTTGTTCTCAAAGACCATATCGTATTCGTCAAGGACATTGCTCGGAAGGAATGGGAAGATCTCCGGTAGTCGTTTCCCAAGAAGATCAGAGTCAAGATTCAGATCCTCTATCCAATTCTCGAGAACAGGATTACTCAGGACGACCCTGAGATCATTATCCACTACATGGATTGGGTCCCCTATTGCCAACAGCGTAGTCCTATATTGCTCTTCTGACTCCCGGAGAGCTGTTTCAGCACGGTCGATGTCAGTGATGTCAAATGCCACTCCTCCCAGCAACGTTGGTTTTCCTTCTCTACGGATTGGGAACTTCGAGGTCCTATAGGAGTGGATGACGTCATCCTTGTCGGGCACTCTCTGGAGAACCTGCATCGGCCCTTCCACCAGTGTTCTCCTATCATCTTCAACCATTGCCACTGCTAGTTCCTCGGGGAACAGATCCATTGTGTTCTTCCCTGACCAGTCTTCTATTCCGAAACGGCTTCGCATGAAGCTATTCGCATACAGCATATTGGAGTCTTCGTCCTTGATGAACACTGGGCCTGGGATGTTCTCAGCAAACAGTGCAAACCTCTCTTCGCTCTCCCTTAGATCCTTCAACGCCTCAACTTGGTCTGTTACATCTCTCACAATCCCTATGAACGACTTCGGGTCTCCTTTGGCGTTCCGCACTACCGCAGCACTCAACTCAGCAGGGAATCGAGACCCATCTCTTCTTAGCATAGTATAACGCACGTTTCTGATTGAACCCTCAGATAGAGTTCGCTTGAGATTCTCCATTGCCCTCTCGTGGTCTTCTTCAGCAATCAGGTCGAATGCGCTAATTCCAATGAGTTCCTCTCTGGAGCTAGCGCGATGTAGCTTCAGGACTTGATCATTCACGAAGATGAGGTTTCCCTCGAGGTCGGTCAGCGTGATGGCGTCTGGTGATGTGTCAACTAGACCACGATAGAGTTCTTCACTCTCTCTAAGTGCTTCTTCAGCTTCTTTTCGGATTGTGACATCTCGAATGAGCGATTGGTAGCCCTGGAATTCACCCCCCCTAGTTAGGACCGAGTTCCGTGTGTGGAAATGAATAGTGGAGCCATCCTTGCGAATCCCTCTGGCCTCAAATCCTCCTGGAACGGTTTCCAGACGGTCCCGGCTCTCTGTAAAGGCATGTAGGATTGCTGGCATATCATCAGGATGCAGTAGCATTGTGAAGCTGTTGCCTTCCAACTCTTCAACCGTGTAGCCGAAGATCTCGGCACCCTTTGCAGTAGACATCACAATTACCCCGTCTTGGTCCGTCTGGAATACTCCATCCGCGAGGTTCTCGTACACCAATCTATATCGGGCCTCGTCTTCAGACAATGCCTGCTGGGTCTGTTCGGTGACCAAGAGGAACCCCCATCGTGTGTCGCGCTCTGAGTCTGCGTAGGAACCTAGCCGTACCTCCGTCATAATCGTGTGTCCACTTTCAGTTGCCCATTCAATCTCTAGATATGACAGCATTTCATCGCCTGACTCCCTAAGTGACGCTTCAAGTTTCCGTTTCGACGTTTCATGAACGAGTTCAGGTAGAAAACGTCCCGTGATGCTGTCTTTTGAGAATCCAGTCATCGCCGCAAACACCTCATTCACATGCATGACTACGAAATTCTCATCCACCACAAGGAAACCCTCGCTGATGAGGTCACAAAGGACCCCACTAGAGAGTGTTTCCGTCCAAGGTTCACTCTGCATTGTGCACACCCCAATTCGAAGTCATATCGAACAGTATAGCTTCCGTATGTCTGGATTCAGACTTGAATCGCGATGACCTTCTCATCGCTCTTCAACGGTCCCAATAGAAACGAAGGGCGAGTCAATGCTTTTTGATGTTCTGTGTTTGAACCTCTCACTCAACGACAAGCGATTCAGGCTTTTTGATCACTCTATTGAAGGTCCTCCTATCGTAGAACTCAGATTGTCTGTTGAGACAGGCAACAACAACGCACCTGGAACACACGAAGTCTATGACCTGTTTGAGGGAGGGTGTTTCTCCTAGCTTCTGTTTCAACTCATTGGAATCGGTGCCGAAGAAGACAGCCTTCTTGCTAGCTACTGATTCAAAGACCAGCGTGTTCAGTGTCGTTAGAAATGCCCTTGGGTCTTCCTTCTTCTGCCAGAGCTTGAGAATCAGACTCATTGTGGCCGAGAGGTCACATGACAGCTCGTAGTGTTGCGGCTTCCACCTCTTCTCAAAGCCACCCTCCACGATTCCAACCTCCCACATGGGGAACGCCTCAAGGCCCTCAGGCTTCTCGTGGTCGAGGATTTCCTCGACAAGCTTTCCCCCTTCTCGTTCTTTCCCATACCATATGGGTACGCCTCTGGGTACATGAGACAAACGACCACAGAAGGTATACCATGCTTTCTCTGGTTTCCCTTTCAAGAGCTTCAGGACACGTTCGGTGTTGTCTTGAGGTCTCTCAAGAACATGAGCAGGCACCCAAGCTGAATGTGTTTCACAGCGGGGCTGCCCACAGAGTGCACAGGGATATGTGGTCTGAGCTGTCTTGGCCACACCCAAGCTCTCACATTCTGCACAAAGGCTCAACATGATCCCATCCATTCTGAGCGGTACACCAAATTCAGTGAACAGTCAGTACAGGTGCAATTAAGCATGCCGCGGATGGATACCACATTAGCTTGGCTCAACATGAACGAAGACAATACTGATCTCAGGAATTGCGTTCTTGATTACTTCTTCAACTCTTTCAGCAATCTCGTGACTGTCCGCTAGTGGCATGTCAGCATCCACTCGACAATCCAAGGAAACCGTCATTCCAGAGCCATCTTGAGTGATGTTCACATTATGGCAGTCACTGGCGGGAGTCTTCTCATCTACCAGCTTCTTGATCTTCTCGATGATGTGTCCACTTTCACTGGTGATATCTTTGGCCGGTGCCGCATCTCGTTCGACGTCCATATGGAGCGTTATTCTCTTGAGGTTCAGGACTCTTTCCCGAAGAAGTCGCTCAAGCCGCTCAGATATTGCGTGTGCGGCTCCTATCGTCATGTCTGGCTGCATCTCAAGATCTGCTGCGATGTATGTTTCCCCTTCAATGACTTGTATTCGCACCTTATGGGCTCCCAGTACCATGGGTTCACCACGGACAAGCTCGTGAAGTAGACCGTAGACATCCTGAGTGACTTCATTCTCATCTAGGCGAGAAACAGGCTCTACATGTACCATACAGTCAACTCTCTTTCCGAGACTCGAGAGGACTCTCTCTACACGGTCTGCTATGTGGTGAGCCTCATCAACAGAGGTGCTCTCCTTCACAGAAATCACCACATCAATGAAGAGCTCGGGCCCTGCCTGTCTGGCCCTAATCATACTACAGTCGATTACACCATGGACGCCCATGCAGAGCTTCTTGACTTCATCATAGATTCCTGGTGGAGCCGTGTCCAAGAGTGCATCAAAGGCACGTCTTGCCAGCTTATACGAAACGAAGAGGATTACTAGAGCCACGCCGACCGCAGACAGAGGGTCAGCAATGGGCACCTCGAAGAAGACAAAGATGAGTCCGACCAAGACAACAATTGAGCTGGCTGCGTCAGTGATGAAGTGGAGACCATCGGCCTCAAGTGCCTGGCTCCCGTGCTTCTCTGCTGTAGAGTACAGGACTCGCGCGCGTTCATAGTTGACAACAATGCTCACTATCATGACAGCAATACCGGCCATGGTCGGCTCTGGCCATTCTTCAATTCGTATCACTCTGAGAGCTTCCCAAATAATCCAACCAGCTGTTATCCACAACAGAACTGTCTGCACAAATGCCGCGAAGTTCTCTATCTTACCGTGTCCATAGTGGTGCTCGGGGTCTGGTTCAGCTGAGGCCCGGCGCACACCTGCCACCGTTATCCCTGCGGCCAGAAGGTCCAAGAAGCTGTGTAGCGCCTCTGAGATGACTCCCAGAGAGCCGCTGATTATTCCCACAGCAACCTTCATAGCTGTCAAAGCCACGGCTACAATTAGAGAAACGAGGGCTACCCTGTTCACCTCTTCTCTTCGCACATTGACAGTTTCCATAGCCTTCCCGTAGACGCGCCTCGACTATGATTGCCTTTAAGGATTCTCATGGCTCAGCTAACGAGAAGGCCTTTGTATCATTGGAGCGAACAAAGCGGGTAGAGTGTCTCCCTTGACGACTTTTCCTTCACATTCACAGTCCAACAGAAGATTGAAAACTAGCTAGTGATGTCACTGCTAGACAGAACCGACAAGAGGCTCCACGCATGGCCAAAGAGAAGTTCGACAAACTCACAGAGATGCGCGAAAAGTCAAAGCTTGCGGGCGGAGAGGAGCGAATCAAGCGTCAGCATGAACGAGGTAAGTACACTGCCCGTGAACGAATTGAGAAACTCCTAGACCCTGGGTCCTTTGTTGAGATTGATGAGTTCGTGCTTTCGCGAATCTCAGATTTCGGCATGGACAAGAAGAGAATCCTGGGAGATGGAGTAATCACTGGCTACGGCAAGATTGACGGTCGGAAGATCTTCATCTTCAGTCAGGACTTCACTGTCTTCGGAGGGTCCCTTTCTGAGAAGTATGGGGAGAAGATATGCAAGATCATGGACCTTGCAATGGAGGCCGGGGCCCCGGTTATAGGGCTGAATGACTCAGGCGGAGCTAGAATACAGGAAGGAATCCTTTCCCTTGCATCGTACTCCTTCATCTTCGAACGAAACACGTGGGCCAGCGGAGTCATACCTCAGATATCCGCCATCATGGGGCCATGTGCTGGCGGCGCAGTCTACAGCCCGGCTGTCACAGACTTCACTCTTATGGTTAAGGGCACATCTCACATGTTCATCACTGGCCCTGAAGTCATCAAGACTGTCACAGGAGAGGAGGTTTCATTCGAGGAACTTGGTGGTGCGATGACGCACAGTTCTGTGAGTGGGGTTTCTCACTTCGCAAGTGAGGATGAGGACCATTGCTTTGAACAGATTCGGACACTTCTGAGCTTCATGCCAAGTAACAATCTTGAAGACCCTCCACGCGTCGATACTGGGCACGCGCCTGATGACGTTGACGAGTCAATCGATGAGATCGTACCTGATGACCCTAACAAGCCGTACGACATGAGAGATGTCGTCGCAAAGATAGCTGACAATGGCGAGTTCTTCGAGGTTCACGAACACTGGGCGAAAAACATGATTGTTGGCTTTGCAAGATTCGATGGACGCTCTGTGGGGATTGTGGGAAACCAGCCTGCTCACTTGGCTGGCACACTAGACATCGATGCTTCAGACAAGTGCTCTAGGTTTGTCAGATTCTGTGATGCCTTCAATATCCCTATTATCACCTTCATGGACGTGCCTGGGTTCCTTCCTGGTACTGCTCAGGAATATGGAGGCATCATTCGACATGGGGCTAAGATTCTCTACGCTTTTGCTGAGGCAACAGTTCCCAAGATTACTATCATCACCCGCAAGGGGTACGGCGGAGCATATGACGTCATGTCCTCTCGACACATTGACGCAGACCTTGTTTACGCTTGGCCGACTGCCGAGATTGCTGTAATGGGTCCAGACGGGGCAATCAACATCATATTCCGGAAGGAGATTGAGAAAGTCAAGGACAAGGAGAAGAAGCGGGCCGAGCTAGTCAAGGAGTACAGAGAGAAGTTTGCGAATCCGTACGTTGCTGCTGGCCTCGGTTACATTGACAAGGTAATCTTCCCGCACGAAACGAGGCCGCTGATCTGCAGTGGGTTGGAGGTTCTCGCCAGCAAGAGAAAGAGCAGACCACCAAAGAAGCATGGTAACATCCCGCTCTAGGGAGGTCCTTTCTGCGTTTCCTTCTTCAATCCAATGCGACGGAAAAGAGGGATTGCCATTATTAGAATGGTGATAGACCCGCACAGCATTAGAGTTGGAATGTCTCTTGATGATAGCAATGGTTTAAGATATGATGTGTAGTTGTTGGCATCGATGATTGCGGAGCGTCGATTCGGGGGCGATGAGATTGACTCAAGACACACCCAAAGCAAGCTGAGTTTGGTGGCATTCTGACTTGATGGTAGCTTCTGTTGACCGGAAGCACTATATGGGCAAGTCAAATCGCGCGCAGAAGCTCACGAAACCCGGAGTCCAAACCTCAAATGACCCAAGATTGCGAAGACGATTTCTGCAAAGAAAAGATACGCGCCGTTGACCAAGCACTAGGATGCGAAGAAAGGCGGTGGCACACTCTCCTCAATCTGACGAAGAACCATCAAGATGTGACGAATGCGCTGCGATTCTGTGAGGTCTTTCAGCTAGAGGCCAAAGTGAAGGTCACGGATGATGGCTTTTCTGTGTTGGTTCGAGATCGAGAAATCAAGACTCTCTAGGACTAGTCAAAAAACAAGGATGGGGACCTTTGTCCCCCTAATCTATCTAAGAGTTCATCTTCTGCCAGCAGCGTCTGCATATTCCGGGGGCTGGCATGGTGTTTGCGTTGACCCAGCCCTTGCACTTGGGTGCAGTCCTAGCTTCACAGAGAACCATGCGGGCCGGATAGACCTTGCCATCAGTTTCGCGAACTCTAATCTTCTTCTGGCCGCCACGGCCTTTCTTGTGTGGCAAAACTCAGTTTGACCTCGCGACGCGCCCCATGGGGCAGCATCGCTAGCCCTTCCCACTCACAGTAATCACTGGCCCTTTGCACATTTTTGTGCTTATAATGTCTTGGACACACTCTCTACTTCTTCACGCGATCCATGAGCTCGAGACTCTTCTTGACCTCTATTATTGGCTGAAAATCGAAGCTGACCTCTGGTTGATAGTGGAGCACGAAATTGACCAGATGATCCTCGTTCTCAGTTTCTAGCAATTGGAAACCACGTGGCCCTTCAAGCATTGCGTAGTTCTTAGAGATGAACTTTGGGAACTTCTCTGGCTCCTTCTTTATCGATTCTCTGAACTGCTTGAGTTTCTCAATCACGCGCACATGGTCTTCGAAGTCATACTCCCAGAACATGATGTACTTCATTCCTTCACCCCGCGAATACTAAATCATCACCTGCCCACCTGGTGATATGAATCCTTCGTGACCTACACATGACTTCAGGAGAGAGATAGGACCGAACATGGAATCTCTGTGAAATCATCTCGATGAATGATTGAGGCATTTACACAGCAACAACGGAAAACTGCAGCCGTTTCTCTTTTAACGAATTGTCGAAAGAAATAGACTTCTGCACCAAATCGTTTCCGGGCTTGACACCATGGGCAGACGACGTCGAGATTTGGGACTACATTCTGAACAAGAAGCATCCTGATCCATCTATCTATGAGATTCAGTGGGCGATATGGTACTTCTCAGATGATGGAGTTGTGATACTAGATGTATACCCCCATACATTTGAGATGGTGGAAGATGCACTTGCCAACGGCGAAGGATTTCAACCCGAGTGTAATCAGTTCGGTGCAATAATCTTTGCAAGAGAGGCTGTACAGAAGACTCTCAAAGAGGTAGATCCATAGATAGATGCAGATTCATAGATTCATGAGGGGGAGGGATCCCGGACGCCTGATGCCGCTCCAAGATCTCTCTCCCTGTATCTGGAACCAATCTAGTGTCTTCTTCTAGATATCAACAGATGTTGGAGAACATAGATACTCTGGCTTGTTTGCTACTCGGCCGCAATGGTCACAGATCCATTTCGCACCTTTCGCGTGCTCTATGATTTTTCCAACACCATTGTGTCGAACGAAAACATACATGTGTTCCTCATGATTCTCTTCCATTATGTTCTCTCCTCTTCGGAATAATGGGCCGTACTTTGTGTCGTGAATACTAAGCCTTGGGAAATGTCCGAAATTCCGATTCTTGCCAAGAAGACAATCTCTAAAGAGAAGTCTAAGTCCCCTCTGATTCATGCCAGCTAAGAGGCACAAGAAGGAGAAAGAGGATCTAACGGTTCTAATCATCAATGACATGGAAGGTATCTCTGGTATAGATCATTGGCACCAATTCTTTTACGGCTTCAAGGAGTTTGAGGAATTCGGTAGGGTTCAAGTGACTGAGGATGTAAATGCCGCAATCCGCGGGCTTAGGGAAGGAGGTGCCACTGACATCCGGGTCGCAGATTCACATGGTTCAGGAGGACCAAACAAGAACCTAATCCCAGAGCAACTCGAGAAGGGAGTGAATCTGTTTCAGGAACAGTCTGTTCCCAAGAGATTGACAGAAGCTGTTGACAAGTCTGTCGATGCAGCAGTCCTCATTGGATTCCACGCTATGGCAGGAACAAAGGATGGCCTATTCAGACATACTGTGACTCTGGGTCCCAGCATTAAGGTCAATGGAGAACCAGTAGGTGAAACTGCCCTTGATGCTTACATACTTGCCGAATATGGAATTCCAGTGATTATGGCAACAGGCGATCAAGCCCTAGTTCGGGAAGCTTCAGAGTTCCTCCCAGGAGTCGAAACTGTGCAGGTGAAGACCTCGGTTGACGCCAAGACTACCGAATGCTTGCCACTGTCCGAAGCGAGAAGCATGATTGAAGAGACGGCTAAAAGAGCGCTCTCCAGACTGGATGATTTCGAGCCGGTTCAGATTGGCAGACCCATCAAGGTGGATGTTTCATATCCGACTGAGGAACAGGTGGACCTATGTGAAACGATTCCGGGAGCCGAGAGGTCCGCCAAGAAGACGATTTCCTTCACTACAAACAGCTGGGATGAGACTTACAAGTTCATCAGGACCACTATTGGTCTTACAAGTTTAAGAATAAACGCGGGCTTAATTGAGAAGCTACTTCAGATCCCTGGGGCCGAAAAGACGAGGCTGGATTGGGCTGAGGGCGTTGTCAACGAATGGTTATCATAGACTGATATGACTTCAACCGTTCATCGACCATGTGGGATATGGACTCATGCCCCAAGGAACACCGTCCAATGAACTGCCGAATATGCTAATGAACTTCTCAACATAATATCTGTAGACAATTCGTAGGAGGATGGGGCCGTCGGTTGTTATCCCAATCATCACCGTGCTGTACTCAGCGTTGTAGTTGAAGCTCGCACGGTCTGCGGTGGTGGATGCGAGGAGAACGTTCTGTGTGGACATCCATACACCGCTCAAGTACATGAAGCGTATTTCAGCAGTCCTGTTCAACTCAACAGTCACCCAAGTGACACGAGGCCCACCGAATCCCCATAGGATGTTGTGCCAGTCCTCAGGATGCTCCTCAAAGACTTCTATCACCTCAACCGTCTGAGTGAATGGGATCGAGCAGAATAGCGTGATTAGTAGAAGGCCGATTACAAGATAGTCCTCATTTCCGAGTCTTCTCACGACACCAGACTCCTGAGCGTTGAGTCCTTACCGTGTTGCTTCACTTATATTATATTGAAATCGCTTAAGGGTTCCGACAATTCTGTCACAACCATTTAGTCCGTAGCAATGAGAGTTTCGGATATGGGTATCAGGTCAAGAAGGCCCATGCTGCTTCTCCTTTGGGAATATCCTGATTCTGCGTAACCTCTCACGAGCATTGGTTTCTTGTGTCCTACTTGCCGTGTCAGGATATTGGATTGCTCCTCTTATCGCCACGATTGTGCATGTCTTTGACGGGACTTTCTTCTCGTTGAACTCGCTCTGTTTGTGACCTCGTGCGTTGTTCTGATTCTCACAAACGTGTTCGTTATCGGAACTATGCAAGACGTGTTCAAAACAGATCAAGCCAGCCTCCTCATACCCACCCAGCACCTGCCAATGCAAGTCGTGCTTGGTTTCGTCTATCTCAATGTGTTCCTTCTCATTCCTCCAACCAATCTCGCGCTACTATGGTCTGTAGCGGGAACCGTACTCACCTTGACTAGCTCATTCCTCTTGGGTCGACGACAGGTGATGTTGGAGGAGAATAAGTGACATCTTCACTCGGACGTCAAACCACTAATAGCAGACTTCTCCATATGAAACCCTGATACTAGGAATGAGGCGACGGAGCCAGAAGGCGGACCCAGGCAGCTACTGGGAAACACGAGAGCGAGGTTGGGCATATTACGCGTGCTTTTGCCTTGTACTGGTCTTCTTCGCCGTTGTTCTCTACTTGATGATTGACATCTACCTAGAGATCCTTGGTTGAATCCTGGAGGATGGAAGTGAGTACGTAGAAAGAGGAAGATATAACCCCTCCAGTACGAATATTCCAGACTGGAATCAACATGCTGCTCTCCATCATAGTCGGAGTCGCATTTCGGAAGTACCTTCCCGAGAACAGGGACTATCTGATTCGCGCACAGGTAATTGGGCTTGTTCTTGGACTGCTGGGTCATCTAGGTCTAGTCTATCCGTTCTTCGTTTCTGTGGACCGTGAACTAATCACAATCCCTGAGGTGACGGCCTTTGGGTTCTATTTCGTCCTTCCCAGCCTCAAGCTTTTCAGCTACACACTGCCGTTTGATTATCCCTTCGCCATAGGTCCACCACTCGTGACCCTTCTCTTTGTGATCATCAGTCTTATGGGAGTCATGATTGGCTACAGGATTGGTCCTCGGAAGAAGGGAGAAGACTTGTGGCCATCTGACTAGAACCGCATTGGATGGCGTATCAGACATGCAAGACATCCCAATTCCACAGTCAAAGAAGCCATCTAATCCGTACTATGGACGTCAGTCCAAGCTAGGAGGCTCCGATTCCAGAGGGAAGCCCCCATAGACGTGTTCTGAGTCCTTGGACCCTCATGAGGGCTCAAGGGCGTTTTGGAGAGGGTTCAATACGCATCGTATGTGACATACTGACAGGAATTGCGATGTCTACCACGGCTAGGGATGCTTGCAGCTGTCCCAGAAGGAAGCATCCACAGAGAACGGAGAATGAAGGAAATGATCAGAGAGGGCCGTGAACACACCGGCAGGAGAAGAAGGGAGTTTCGTGAACATCGAGAAGAAAGAGAGTTGGATGTTGAAACCAAGAATCTAGTTGATGAGATCTTCAGAGAACTCGAGAGAATTGAGAGGTCTGGCCGTCGCGACGAGATTGACAGCTGGATACGCGAGGTGTTCGACAGGCTTGGGAAGGATCTCGAAAGACGAGAGGCTGAGAATCTCGAACTGCAAAGAAGGCTGGAGGAGGCCACGGACGAACTTGGAGCTGAAACCGATAAGGAAGATGGGGGAAAGGCTGAGGAGGAGGT